>DUHK01000030.1 GCA_013330915.1 Methanosphaera sp.
TTTTTTATTGTGTCTTTTGAAAGGTACTACTGTTTTTTTCTCGATAACATCTTCTAAGAATGCTTTTGCATCTTCTAAGTACATGTTACGAATAGTTCTACAAATTTCCACTGAATGTTTTGGAGAAATTTTTAAACTGTGACCTGATGCTTTTGCGATTTTTTCATCTGGTTTAGCTTGATATGAGTAAGTATTTTTCTTTGCCATATGAATTTCTCCTATCTATTTAAGTGGTACAAACATTGATGATCTTGTAGCACCCATACCAGGGTCTCCGTGTTGTACTCTACTACGTGTTTGTGCGAATTCACCGAAGTAACATCCAATCATTTCTGGTTTAATTGTTACTTCCACAAATTCCCTACCATTGTAGATTCCGAATGTGTAACCTACCATGTTAGGAAGTACAATCATGTCACGACAATGTGTTTTGATAACTTCTGGTCTTCCATTATTGTTTTCAATATCAACTTTTTCCATTTTAGCAAGAACTTTTTCTTGTCTTGGTAAAAATCCTCTTTTTAAGGATCTTCTTTGTCTTGAAGGTAATAATTCTATTACTTCTTCTAAGGACATTGCTTGAAGTTCTTCAAGTGTGTATCCTCTAAATTTAAATATCTTACGAGCCAATTAAGTGCCTCCTTCTATCGTCTTTTACCTGTACGTTTAGCTGCTATGGAACCAACTTTTCTACCTGCAGGTGCATGTCTTGAGATAGTAGTAGGTCTTCCTGGGTGTTGTCTGTTACCTCCACCGTGTGGGTGGTCTACTGCGTTCATTGCAACACCTCTAACAGTCATCATTTTCTTACCTTTTGCTTTAAGTGCATGATATCTGTTACCAGCTTTAAGGAATGGTTTATCTTTTCTTCCTCCACCTGCAACTACACCGATAGTTGCTCTGCTTCTTGGGTTGAATGCTTTTAATTCACCGGATGGTAATTCAATCATTGATTTACCTACATCGTGTGTGATTAAAGAAGCGTATGTTCCAGAAGAACGGACGAATTTTCCACCGTCTCCAGGGTTTTTCTCAATGTTAAATACTGGAGTACCTTCAGGAATTTCACTTAATGGTAATGTGTTTCCTGGTTCGATTGAAGCAGAAATACCACATTCAATTTCATCATCAATTGCAATACTTTCTGGTGCAAGAACTAATTTTTCTTCACCATTTTCGAATTTTACAATTGCAACTGGTGCTGAACGTCCTGGATCGTGTATGATATCAGTTACTAATCCTTTAAGACTTCCTTCTTTTTCTAGTGCATCATATGAACGGTATGATACTTTTCCTCTGAATCTGTGTGATGAACTACGGTATGTTGGAGTTCCTCGACCTCTTCTTTGAATAATCAATCTATGTCCCATAATCAATCCTCCTAATTAAATTCTACTTAGAAGACTCCTAATTTAACTGCGATATCTTCTGCAGCTTCAGCTTCTTCTAATTCTAATGTAGCAACTTTTTCTCCTCTAGGAGTAATGTGAGTATTTACTGCAAGAACTTTTGCTTCGTATAACTCTTGGAAAGCATCTTTAATTACTCTTTTATTAGCAGATCTGCGAACCACAAATGTAATTTTGTTTTCATCATAAATTTGATTCATAGTTTTTTCTGATAATTGTGGTTTTATTATTACTGAATATGGATCCATAATAACTAACTCCTATTTTGTTGGAATAAATCTCCAAGTTTTTCGATTGCAGATTTTGTGTAAATAGTTAATCTTCCAGCGTGAGTACCAGGTGCAAGTAATTCAGCGTTAACGTTGCTAACTTCAACAACATCTACACCAGCATGGTTTCTTGCTCCTAAACTAATTCCACGATCACTGCCAACAACTACTAAAGGTCCTTTAGGTGTTCTGTATTTTCTACCTCTTAGTTTACCTTTACCAGATTTAATTTTTCTTCCTTTTTTAGCTCTTACAATATCATCCATGATACCTAAATCTTTGAAGATTTCACGAGTTTCTTTGGTTGTTTTAACTGTTTCTAATTCATCATCTACAACGAAAGGAATTTGTTCTAATCCAGAGATTTGGTGTCCTCTTTCGGATACTAAATCTTTGTTAGCTGTAGCTGCAATTGCAGATCTGATTGCTAAGATTCTTTCTTTTCTGTTGATTTTTTCATGATAAATAGTATTTACTCGTGGAGGGTGAGCTTTTCTACCACCAATTGCTTGAGGTACGAATGCTGCTTTGGATGATCCACTTATACGAGGTACCATTGCTGCTCCTCTACCTGAACCCATTGATTTTGCTGTAGTTCTTTTACCAGCCATTGGGTTTGATCCCCATGGTTGAATTCTTGCTGTTTGAATTGAAATTACAGCTCTTTTAATTACGTCAGGTCTGTATGTTTCTTCAAATATTTCTGGGAGCTCAATTTCCTCGGTGATGTCGCCTTTTAATGAATAAACGTTTACTTTTGCCATACTAATCACTCTTTAAATTTATACTCCCTGTCTTGAAGTTGTGCTTATGTAAGATATTTCCGGAGCTGTTGCATCTTTACTTGCATTTCTTACTCCTTTTCTTAAAACAACTAACCTTTTGGAAGGTCCTGGTAATGAACCTTTAACAATAATGTAATTGTTTTTAACTAATCCATATTTTACAAATCCACCATCTGGGTTAATTAAGTCAACCTCAGATTCATCGCCTATTTTTAGGAGTTTTTTGTTATATTCTGTTCTTTTATGGTATCCCATTTGACCTTGCATTGCAACGGTCCACATGGTTCTGTTTGGAGTCCATGGTCCGATAGAACCTACGTGTCTTTCAATACCACTACGTGCTGCTTTACCATATTGGATTCTTACACCGAATCTTTTTACTGGTCCTTGAACACCTTTTCCTTTGGTGGTTGCTATTGCATCAGTGAATTCACCTTCTTCGAATACATCTTTAGGGGTGATTTCTTGTCCTAATACACTTATAGCATATTCTAATTTATCTTCTACAGATTTTCCACCTACTCCGAATTCAAGAACTTCTGGTTTTTTCTTAGGCACACTGGTAAGTTTTGGTTTAGTGTGAACTAGAACTCTAACTTCATCAATTTCATCGATTCTGTTTCTTAAGTTTTCTAATTTTGATTCAATATCTTCGAATTTAGGAACAGATATTTTTCTTGATAATTCATCATCTAAATTATCGTTTGCGAGCACATCGGTTAATGTTTTTAATCCGTATGTTGTTTTTGTGTAAGCTCTAATTCCCAACACTACTAAAGGTGGTGCCTCTAATATTGTACATGGAACAGATAATTCCATGTTTTCTGTTGGAGAACCTTTCCTAGAGTCCAGAGCCGTCACGTGGGTCATGCCCACCTTGTATCCTGCGAATCCGAGCAGTCCAGTCTCTTCTACTTCCGGCCAGGTACTTACACGAGGTGTTTCTCTAGCCACTCTTTTACGTGGACTGAATGCAACCGATCCTTTTCTTGGTTGGTGATGTCTAGTCATGTTTTCTTCTCCTTAAATTTAAAATTATAATGTTTATGGTGTTATTTACAAGTTATTTTTAATAAGTAACAAAATACTATTGCAACAGAATGTTTAATATAGACAACGTACTAATAACTGCCTCTTCTGTCCTGACTGTTTCAGTACCCTGACAAGGAACTGTGTTAATTTCAAAATCTAACTTTCGCTCATTTATCAAGCTGTTTATTCCTGAGTATGGTCCTCCGAATAAAATAGCTACATGAGTCGCTTGTTGAATGCTTGTTTGAACCTCATCTAGAATAGAATTAATGTTAGGAGCATATTTTGATGTACCAATTACCAAATCAGGTTTTTGCTTCATCATGGTTATGCTGTCATAGAGGTTACGGTCACTAGTAATTGCTTCATATCCCCAATAAACACTCTCAGGTTCATCAGGTTCTATTAAAATTTCTTTGCCTAGTTTTTCAATACGAAAACTTAGTACTTTGTTGACACTTAGTTTCTCCTTACATAATGCAAGTTGGTCTACACCAATATCGACCATTGTGCCCTTACGAACACGTTTTTTTGTCAATCCTTTTCTGTAATCTCCAACTTGAAGATCATCTGATGAAGGATGATGTGGTGTCCTAAGTGGTGGAAGTATTCCTACATTCTTCAGCTCCGGTGTAATCGGAAACACTTGTTTTCTCAAGTATTGAGGTGTATCCATGTATTCTAGGATAGTTTTCATATAGAGAGCATCATCCCTACTACCTCCGTCTGAATTGTCATTGTAAATAACTATGTTATTAGCCCTAAATAGAGCAGCATATCTTCCTATTAAGCCAACTTTATATGTTCTTATTTTTGTATCTTTTGATTCGGCCAAAAAACTATTCGGCACGAATATTGATAATGTTTCCATAATAAAAATTATGTTCAAAAACATATATTAGTTTATAGGAAGTTTTTATCAGTTGGAATACTATATTATATATTACTTTATAACTATATATAAACTTACCGTTTTAATTGGTATAAAAAAAGATTTTATTAATTGAAAAAGTTAAAGAATAATTTTTTCATGAAGTTTAGAAAAAACAGATTTTGTAAAAACTTTTAAATATATCTGCTAATTTTTGAATAAAAATAATTAAAAAAAACATGAAAAGAAAATATCAAAAAAAAGGGGTAATTCATGATTACTTTTTTTGATCTTCCAGAATTCTTTGCATGTATGCATTTACACTTGTGCTGATAGCTGCAACTTTTTTACTTGGTAAGAATGTTGCATTTAGTTCATTGATTCTTTTTTCGTCCTCTTTTACAACCTGTTCTATATCAGTTACTAAATCCCTTTTGTTTTCTTCAATGAAACTTGTGTGTAAGTTTGCGTCCTGGAAGTTTTTATTTTTCATTAATGCCTTGTGGAATGGTATGGTTGTAGGAACTCCCACTACAATAAATTCGTTTAATGCCCTTTTCATACGGGCAATTGCTTCAGGCCTGTTATTTGCATGAACAATCAATTTTGCAATCATTGAATCATAGATGGAAGGTATGGTATAACCTGTATATACACCACTGTCCATCCTTATACCAATTCCTCCAGGAGAACGGTAACCTACAAGTCTGCCCGGACTAGGTACAAAATCATTCAATGGATCTTCAGCATTGATACGACATTCAATTGCATGACCGTTAACACTTATATCATCCTGAGAGTATTCTAATTTTTCCCCTGCAGCTACTTTGATTTGTTGTTTTACCAGGTCAACACCAGTTATTGCTTCTGTAATCGGATGCTCCACCTGTATCCTTGTGTTCATTTCAAGGAAGTAATATTCACCATTTGAATACATAAATTCAACTGTTCCTGCACTGTTGTAATCCACACTTTTTGCAGCCTTTATAGCTGATTCACCCATTCTTTCCCTTAGTTCCTCTGTCATAATTGGTGATGGTGCTTCTTCTATCAGTTTTTGATGTCTTCTTTGAATTGAACATTCACGATCACATACATGTATTGTGTTTCCATGATTATCTGCCAATATCTGGAATTCTATGTGTCTTGGTCTTTCAATATATTTTTCAATATATACTGTTCCATCACCGAATGTTGACTGGGCAAGGTTTTGTGTGGTTTCTATTGCACGGGCAAGTTCATCTTCCTCATAAACCACTCTCATCCCTATTCCTCCACCACCTGCGGAAGATTTGATGATAATAGGGTAGCCTATCTCCTTTGCACGTTTTTTAGCCTCTTCAATATCTGTTATTCCTTCCTTGTCACCAGGAACTGTTGGAACCCCTACTTTTTGCATCAACTGTTTTGAAGTAATCTTGTCTCCCATGGACTCTATTGCATTTTTTCTAGGTCCGATTAATGTAATACCATTCTCATCACACATTTCACCTAATGCAGGATTTTCTGATAAGAACCCATATCCTGGGTGAATTGCATCTGCTCCTGTTTCGATTGCAATGTCCCTGATTTTGTCAATATTCAGGTAGGATTGTGCCAGTATTGATGAGTTAAGTGGTTTTGCTTCATCGGCATATTTAGTAAATAATGCCGTTTCATCAGTATCTGAATAAATTGCCACTGTATCTACATCAAGTTCTTTACATGCACGCATAACACGTATTGCTATTTCTCCACGGTTTGCGATTAATACTTTATCAAACATTATATGTTTTCCCCTTTTTTGATTAAATAAAAATTAATTATAAATTTACATTATATTACTATTTTCTATATTATTGTATTTAGTTAATAATATATAGATTTATAGTTATACTCTAAAGAGCCATAAAACATAGTATGTAATAATTTAGAAAAAAAAGTTGTAGAAAAAAAGTAGAAAAAAGGATGGTAATAAAAAATTAATACAAATCATTTATATTATACTCATAACATTTTTTTACCCGGTTTTTATTTGCTGCCGCCAATTTATATTCATTTACATCAAATAAGCTGAATTTAAGATTTGTATCTTTAGGTCTTACTGAAATTTCATCGGATATCATGATTTCAAAACTATCCAAATCTAGATTAAATCCCAATCCAGTATATTTCATATAACTTTCCTTAAGTACCCAATATTTAAAGAATTCATTTGAAGGATTATCCGATTTTATAATGTTGTCATATTCGTCATTATAGAAATAATTCTTTGCTATGTCCAAATCTATTGAAGGATCATTATATTCTATGTCAACTCCCACTTTGCTATCTGATATTGCACATGCAACGTATTTTCCACTATGAGAAATGTTGAAATTATCAAATCCTGACATTCGGAATATTTCCTTAATTGTATCATTGACATTTATAATTTCCAAAGGAATATTATCCTGATTTCATTTCTTTTGTGTTGCAATCAGTACTCTTAATCCTGCACTTGACATGTATTCTAATTTTTCAAAGTCTAAGGTTAAAGAAGATATATCTCCAATTTCATCATTCAATTGGCTTTCTAATTCTGCAGATGTTAATGTATCTATACGACCTTCGACTTCCACAATTAAATCTTTATCATTAA
>DUHK01000107.1:0-263 GCA_013330915.1 Methanosphaera sp.
GACATACGTCCTCGAATTCGGACACATACTATTTACCTATCAGCCGGTATTGAATTACATACTATGATAGATGGGTAATTAATAATCGGGATATTGTCCGACGATCTGTTGATGCGTTGGAGGAGTATTACTTTTTTTTACTATTTTTTTATATCATTTCTTTTTATTCATATGATAATTTTGGTATTATTTTTAGTTTTTATTTAAAAGGAGTATAATATTTATAAATTTAATATCGATTAAATAATAGTATACTACTTAGT
>DUHK01000107.1:308-8226 GCA_013330915.1 Methanosphaera sp.
TACTTAGTTATTTTTTATGATTGTTAATTAATAATTAAATAATTTGTAAATTAACATAACTTATTTACAATTCTTTGAAAGGAATTGCTTCTAATTATATGGAAAAATGCGATCATGGCTGATAGGGGAGTCATGTAATTTTTTAGATGATGGATTGTGATATTATTAGTACGTTAAAGGCAAGTTCATATGCTACTTTAGTATTATCAATATTTTTCTTAACTCTTCAAGTGATAAAATATATAAAAACAGGTTCTATTGGTGATATTCCTAAAACAATTGTAATTGTAATAACTGCTTTTTTAATATATAAAACTAATTAAGATTAAAATGAAAAATAATAAGAACATTATATCTGAATTATTATGGGGAATATTATTATTTGTAATGATATTTTTTAATTTAAATCTTATCCAAGATTGTTTGCTGGTAATAATATTAATAATAGTTACTGAAATTATAAATCCTTCGAAATAATACATAAAACATATGGTTATGATAAAATGATTATAAAACGTAAAAAAGATGGTTTTAGTTCCACTGATTTTGAAATATTCGGATTAACAGCAGCTTTACCTTTTATTTCATTATTTTTTTGGAAATTTGAAATATTAATCTCATGGATACCTCTTCTTATTATTACATTTTTTATTCTTTATAAAATAGAATAATTTACTAAAATGTTTGTTATGTTGTTAATGAATAATGTTGTTTTAATGTAATATATTCAGTATGAATTCATCCAATATTTAAAAATGTGTATGTGCTGTTTAAATGGTATTAAAATTGAATTATGTTAATATTTTTAAACCATTAATCCTATTCAATATTTTATTCAAAAAATTTGACTATTGGAGTAAAGTGTTCATGTGTGTGGAAAAGTATTTTGAGTAATGTTTCCGGTGACTTTAATCTTTTTTTTCATGGTCTTAAATTATTGGGTCTTTTCAAGTTTAAATGGTATATGTTCTTTTTTTTTAATATTTTTGTTTGTTTTGTATTGCATTGTTAAGTTTTTATTGATTTTTTCTTTCCATCTTAAAAAAGTTTACGTTAGCCTAAATTTTAATTCATAACTATTAAATATGTTGTTTTTAATAAATATATTCATACTATATACTTGAATGTGAAGTTTTTCTTTTTTAAGTATGGAGTTTTTGTAGCTAATTAATTTAACTTAAGATATTGAGACAACAGGTTATGGATAAATTTTCATATGTTGTCTGGAACCTTTAAGAACAAAAAGGGGTTTGCCTGGTAGTCATATGTTAATGTATGATTTTCTGGGAAGTTCTAGGATAATAGAATAATTGTTCGTATATAAAAACGGAGTTTAATTTATGTTTTTAAATAGAATAATCTACGGAATTGAATTTTTCGTAAGGTTAGTAGTCGAAATAATTAAGGCAGTAATAGACACTGCTATGTGCTGTCTCAAGGGCGAAGTAGATCCTGTTGTTGTAGAGATCATACCTGATTTAAAACGTCCGGTATCTCTTGCAATATTATCTAACACAATTACCTTAACACCTGGTACAATCACTGTTGACATGGACCAAGAAAAAGGTATTTTAACAGTATCTGCTCTAACACCTCGTTCACGTGAGGACATCATACCTCTTGAGTCAACTATTAAGAAAATGTTAGAATAAACATAGGGTGATGAGATGGATTTTTTAACAATATCTGAATTGTTCCTAATGTTATGTCTAGTCATATACATGCTTGCAGGCGTAAAAATCGCAGCAAGAAAAACAACCGGATCAGCATTAGCTGGTGTAGGTGCTTTTACAATTGCTTTAGCAGTAGTATTAGCAATGGTTTCAGTGTTAACAGATGTTTCATTCTGTAGAGATATAGCATTTGCATTAATCGTATTAAGCCCAGTTGGAACAATTGCAGCCGCTACAGTTTTAGGTGGAGGCGAAATATAATGGCAAGTACAGGATTAGATCTTTCCTTAACCTTTGGTGATCCAATTTCAATCATTTTGGGAATAGTCTTTATTATTTTAGGTATTATTGTATTAATTACCGCAAAAGGACTGTTAAATAATACAAGTGATGATTTACAATACTCTATCTTCGGAAGATTAGAAATTTTAGGTATTGTGGATATGGTCAGTGTATTAATCTTAATCTTGATTGGAGAACCAGCTTTAGGAGTAGTCTACTTTATATTAGCACCATTTGCAACACACGCTATAGCTAGTGGACATTACCGTGGAGAATTAGGAGAGCATTAAAATGATAGATGTAAATATTTTAGTACAAAATGCTGTGCCTTTGGCATTATATGTATTTGCAATATTAGGGGCTATTGTTGCATTAATGCAGAAAGACTTGCTTAAAATGGCAGTTCTTACCAGTGTATCTGGATTTGCTGTAGCAGCAATTTTCCAAGTTTTATTAGCTCCCGATGTAGCATTAACACAGGCTGTAGTAGGAGCAGCAATCGTGCCAACATTAGTTGGACTTTCAGTATTAAAAACAAGAGAACCTCCTGTAACAGAAGATGTGGAAGGTGATTCATAATGGCGATAGAAATAGTCCAATGTGGAGCATTATTAACCGCAGCACTTTTAATGATTATAGGGTTAGTAGCATTAGTCTACTTAGACAACGTTCTTAAGAAAATTATCGGAGCAGCATTTATAGGTGATGGTGTAAACCTTTTAATAATCGCATTAGGTTACAGAGCTAATGGTATTCCATATATCTTCTTACAAAATATGGATGTAAACAGCTTTTTAGGTCAGGCATCATATCCACTACCATTTGCATTAGTATTAACTAGTATTGTAATTGGTGCAAGTACTCTTGCTGTAATGTTAGCACTTTCAGTAGTTTTATACAAAAGAAATGGAACACTCAGTGCAACCGCTCTTTTAAACGATAAAAAATTAGGAGAGGAAAACAATGAATAGTGCTATAAATACAACTGAAGGGGGTAATTACTAATGGACGGAACCGTATTCATACCATTAATGGTAATTATTCCAATAATATGTGCTGTATTAGTAAACTTATTACACGAACACAGCGGTATTTCCAAAATTTTCGGTTATATTGGGGCAATTTGTTTACCAATTATACCTCTTGTAGCAGTATATGGAAACCACTTCTTTGGTGGATATCAACCATTAGCAAATGGCGGATTATCTGTTGCTCTACCAGAAGCAGCAAATAGTATTATTTCAGGTTCATTCCTCGAATTATTCCACCCAGCAATTACATACGCATTCGGTCCTGGACAACAAATCATCTTGTTCGTACTAGGTTTAGTAGCAATGTGTGCAATATTCATATCAATTGCTGAAACTAAAAAAACATCTGGTGTATACTTATACATGTTATTCATGCTTTCAGCAGCATTAATGGCATTCGTATTAACAGACGATATATTCAACTTATACGTATTCTTTGAAATTGCAGCATTAGTACAAGTAGGACTTATACTAGTATCAAGAGTAAGAGGAAACTATGAAACTGGTTTAAAATACATGTTGCTTGGAGAAGTAGGTGGATCCTTCATGCTTTTAGGTATCGCACTTATCTTAGGTTTAACAGGTAACGTAAACATAAGCGACATAGTAATGATGATACACTCAGGTTTAGTAAACCCTTCAAACCCAGTATTATTATTCGCAGCAGGTATGTTGATTTACGGATGGTTATACGCAACAGGTTTACCACCATTCAACGCAATTAAATCAGAAATCTATTCA
Source organism: Methanosphaera sp. (assembly GCA_013330915.1). Classification (GTDB taxonomy): domain Archaea; phylum Methanobacteriota; class Methanobacteria; order Methanobacteriales; family Methanobacteriaceae; genus Methanosphaera; species Methanosphaera sp11921u. The sequence goes on from DUHK01000107.1 coordinate 4,036, forward strand.
AAAGGTTTACCTAGTGGATCAATGTTATTACAATCATTCTCAGTAATTGCTTGTATATCCATAGGTTTAGTAATAATCAGAATCTTCGGATACTTACCAACAGCTCAAATGGCAATGTTAGCAGTAAGCGTAATTGCTATGATCTTAGGTATCTGTATGGCTATGGTACAAGATGACTACAAACGTATCATCGCATACCTTGCAGTTGGAGAATTAGGTTACATAGGTGTAGGTCTTGGATTAGCAACACCATTAGGTATTACAGCAGGATTATTCCAGGCAGTAAACGAATTAGTTGTAACTTCATTCCTGTTCATCGGATTCGGATTAGTATTATACAAAACCAGAACCAGTAAAATCAGTAAACTTGGTGGATTATTACAATACATGCCATCAGCAGCATTATTAACAGTACTTGCAGGATTTGCAATGGCTGGAGTACCTCCATTCAATGTATTCCAAAGTAAATACTTATTATGTCAAGCTGCTATCGCTGCAGGAATTCCGGAACTCGCAGTAATCATGATCATATTAAGTATCGTGACATTCTTAGCATTCCTCAAAATGGCATACGCAATATTCCTCAGAGAAAAACCAGACGAATTAGAAGTATCATCTGCATCTGTTCCAAAAACAACAATGGCAGTAATGGTAATATTCTTAGTCATCTGTTTAATAATAGGTTTATTCCCTGGTTTAGTAGTGGACAAATTAGGTGTATTAGCACTTACAGCATTAGCTTTATAATAAGGTGATAAGATGAATATGTACGATAAACTCGTTGAAACTTTAAAAAGTACATTTGGGCAAGATCCTGAAAAAACATTAGTCAACGGATCAAAAACTTCATCAATAGTTTCTGCTGAATTAGTGTTAATGGCATCTTTATTAATAGCCGCATTAACAATAAGATTAGTAAGTCCAGCATTAATGATTGTTGCAGTAATAGGATTAATGTTATTATTCATGTATGTAACACCAATAATGCCTAAATTGTACAAAGAACACAGTGATGATTTTAACAACATGATGTTCTATGCAGTATTGACATTAGCAATATTTGCAATAGTATTCTACTGGGGGGTATTCTAAGTGAAGGCTTCAATTAGAGACGTAGCATTAATAGTTGCTATCGCAGCATTCGCAACAATATTCTTAACCTCTATGGTTCAATTCAGTGGAATGATTTTCCCTGGTATAAACTACATATACCAAGGTGTCGGTGTATCAATTGCACCTAACTTAGTAACTAACATAGTATTCGATTTCAGAGGTTTCGATACCCTTGGAGAAGCATTTATTTTAGTAAGTGCAGTAGTTACTACCATGTTAGTATTCGGTAGAGGAAAAGTAAACCTTGGAGGCGACGACAATGAGTGATCTTCTTAAACTAATCGCATATCCTGTATCATTTATCATGATCGGATACGGTGTAATGACAATACTCGGTGGTCACATAACTCCGGGTGGAGGTTTCCAGGGTGGAGCTATGATGGCTTCCGGAGCAATTTTATGTATACTTGCTTACGGATTAAAAGATAATCCATTCAACCTTTCACACGAAAGAATGTCCTTAGTAGAAAGCTGTGGAGCATTATTATACATCTGCTTAGGTTTAGTTGGATTATTTGCTGGTGGCTCATTCCTTTACAACGTAGGTACAAACATCTACGGATTAGTACCAGCAGGATTACAAACTATGTTTAATTACCCAGATGCATTACAAGCTGGAATAATTCCATACCTCAACATAGCTATTGGGGTAAAAGTATTTATCGGATTAACTACATTAGTAATTCTTTTCTATGCAGTTACCAAATATGCTGGGGATTACATAGACAATGAGGAAATAGATTAGGAGGAGTTTTGATGGTTTTAGAAACAACAGTACCATTTTTACAATCAGTAGGTCCTAATTTGTTCGGTTTACTTTATACTGGACCAACAATATGTGCTTTAATAATTGGGATTATAGCTGGAGCAATCATGCACAAAACTCCAACTGACGGAATAAAATTAAATACATCCTCTTGGATTGCAATTATTATCGGAGCTATAATTGTAGCATTCTGGTTAGGAACATTCCCATACTACGGCGGATTACCAATAGGACCAGGATTTGTTGCAGCAGTTATAGGTGCAATAATTGGAAGAGGAGTATTAGGAACTAAAGTTAAAGTTTAAGTGGGGTAATAGAGAATGTTTTTATCAAATCCAGGTAAATGTGATAGCTCAGGTAATTGTGTAGAGGCTTGCCCTACTGATGCAATAACAATAAGGGATGGAAAAGTAGTTAGCTGTATAACATGTGGTAAATGTGAAAATGTTTGTCCTAACAAAGCAATTTTCAAAAACAAATTTGGCGGTTATGTAGTAGACAGAACTAAATGTAACTTATGTGGAATGTGTCAAAAAGTTTGTCCAGTTGATGTTATCACAGTTAAAGACGGAAAAATCATGGGTATGTGTTCCAACTGTGGAGTATGTGTGCCTGCATGTCAAAACGACGCAAGAATGCCAGGACCATCCAAAGCAGTTCAACCTGAAAACCAGATGGCCAGCAGAGTCAACGTGGGAACAGTTCACGAAGATTGTATTGAATGTGGAAGATGTGCATACTTCTGTCCTTCAAATTCAATTAAATTCTCATACATAGAACCTGGCGTATGTACAAAATGTGACTTATGTATAGACGTCTGTCCTAGAGATGCAATCGGACCAATCGAAGAAGGCGGAGCATACCAAGTAGACATGGCTAAATGTGCACTCTGTTACAAATGTTTAATAGAATGTCCAAACGATGCAATTACAGCAAAACATTTACAACTGGAAATCAACCAACCAGAATACGATGTTGAAAACGATACAAGAATGATTGCATGTATAGACTGTGAATTATGTGCAGACGCATGTCCTACAGACGCACTACAAGTAGTAAACAAAAGAGTCAGATATGACGTTGACCTATGTACACTATGTGGAAATGAAAACGGCGAAGCAGCATGTGCAGACGACTTTGCACACGCACCTTGTACAAACGCATGTCCACAGGGCGTACTTGAATTCGTACCAGACTCCAAAATTACACTCGAAGGTGTATGTGTAGTATGTGGCGGATGTATTACAGAATGTAAATACGATGCACGTAAATTCATGAGCACTACATGGAATGGAGAAATTGGACCGCAGTGTCTTAAATGTGGTATTTGTGAAGAAGTTTGTCCAAAAGGAGCAATTACAGTCAACGATGACGGTGTAAGCGTAAACTTCGACGAATGTGTACTTTGTGAAAAATGTGCAATGCACTGTCCAGTAAGTGCAATTCCAAAAACAACACCACTGAAAATGAAAATTGCAAGTGGATACTCAATGATTAACAACAACCTATGTATAGGATGTAATCGTTGTGTTGATGCATGTATATTCAAAGCTATATCTCCTGACGAAGACGGAAACTTAACAATCAACCATGATACATGTATCTATTGTGGAGCTTGTAAAACTGCATGTCCAGCTAGAGCAATTAAAATACAAAGAGATTTCGAGGCACAAATATGAGTTTAGGAAAAATTTTTATAAACGGGATTTATACCAACCTCAAAAGATTAATCTTTGCAAGTGACCGTGTAACTGACATGCAATTCCGTAATGATGTTTTAAATGGAAATGTAAAACCAGCACCTTTAGTTGCAGAAGTGGAATGTATTGGTTGCGGTGGATGTGCAAACGTATGTCCAACAAAAGCAATTGTAATGACTCCAATAGAACCGGTAGAAATTGCAGAAGGTATAGTTAAAACAGCAGTACCACAAATCAATGAACTTGAATGTGTACACTGTTATCACTGTCACGACTTCTGTCCTATCTTCGCATTATTCGGAGTAGCAGCAACAATTCATCCAAATGATGTTGGTAACAAATGTAGTAAAGACGTAAACAGTATGCTTTTGGATCCTACTGAAATACCTGATGCAAAAATCAAAAACATTGCACAGTATTTAACAGACGATTCAATCATCCAAAAGAACAAAGAAATGAAAGAAAAGTTACAGGCTCAAGAAGAATCAGCAGCTGATTCAAGTGAAGCTGTAGAACAATAGGGGGATGAATATGGGACTTAAAGGACATTCAAGGTCAAAATCAATCCACGTAATGTTAGTTTACACTGGTGGATGTAACGGTTGTGATATT
>DUHK01000114.1 GCA_013330915.1 Methanosphaera sp.
TCTTAAAAACGAAGTTTCCAGAGATTCCGAACAAATAAACAAGCTGGCAAACGAATACGGAGAACCTTCACAACTTTCCGAAACAATAAGAAACACTAACAATTACGTTGCATACCACATGGCATACATGGCAGAAAAGGAACTATACCTAAAGGAACATTTGGCAATGTTTGAAACCACGGTCGCAATACTGGGAATAACAGAAGATGAAGAACTCCTGTCCCAGAAGGACAATGCATCACTTGCACTGATAGATGACTTTGTAAGCAGAGACGTTGAAGTATGGGCACATGATGAGAGGGTACCTGAAGAAATTATCGAAGAACACGGTGCAAAGAAAATCACATTGGAAGAGGCATACGGGGCAGACTGCATAATAGTGATGACAGACACTCCAGAATACAGAAACATGGACCCTGAAAGAATTGAAAAGGTAATCCTCACAGCATTACCAATATATGATCAGGAAAAATTTGAAAACGTAAAATACAGTTGTGTAGGACACTACAGATTAAAGGAAGGTGAAATGTTATGATTCATCCAAGACCAAGTCCGATAGCAGCGGCACTTTACACCCTAAGAGACATGGAAGTGGATGTAATAATCATGCACGGTCCTGCAGGATGTTGTTTCAGAACGGGGCGATTACTTGAAGACGAAGGAATAAGAGTAATAACAACCGCAATGAACGAAAATGACTTCATATTCGGAGCAAGCGAAAAGCTGATAGAAACAATTCAGGAAGTGGAAGAAGCATTCCATCCAAAAAATATTGGAATAGTAGGAACCTGTGCAAGTATGATTATCGGAGAAAACATGAAAAATGCGGCACAGGAAGCCGGAATAGACTCGAACATAATCATAGTCGAAACTCATGGGGGATATGAATCAGGGGATAACACTGCAGGTGCAATACAGGCACTCAAAGCAGCCAACACAGCAGGAATAATCTCTGATGATGAAGTGGAAAGACAAACTCTGATGCTTCAAAAGGCCACAGAACTTGAAAAAAGTCGGGGAATGGCCAAGGGAACATACATCAAACCTGATTATGGTGACAACAAGGTAAAGGTAGCAAAGGAAATTCTTGAATATTTGTCCTCTGGAAAAAAGGTTACAATAGTGCTCAACGCCAAAAAAGAGACAAGCTATCTTTTTGCAGACATAATGACAATTGACTGGGCAAAACATTATCCACAAAACATTCCGGTATATGTTTCAAATACCGATGAACAAATAGGATTACCATACATCAGACATCATGCAAAAACCGTAAACGACACAATCAGCAAAAAATCCGATTACATTACCGGAGGATTGGATGAATATCCTGTAACAGGAATCAATGCTGAAAAAGTTTTAAATGAAATTGATTCTGATTTGACCATAATTCTTGGCGTACCCCATGCAGTTGACGTAAACAATGTTCCAGGTAAGACAATAGCAGTAACAGACGGACCAAGACTGGTGGAACCATTAAGACAAATGGGATTTGACAATGTAGTCACTGAACTGGATGCACATTCAAAAACACTGGGAGCAAAATCAATAGTTGAATCAGAATTTGCACAGACAATAAGAGGATTGTTGGAATAGAAAAAAATTAAACATTTTACAAAAAAGAATGGAAAAATAAAACAAAATATAATATCTATGAATAAGATATATATCTACAAATCAATAGTATACAGGTGAATTCATTGAATATAATAATTATAGGAGCAGGAGCTTCAGGATTAACTGCTGCATCAAACATTAGAAAATATGATGACGAATCTCAAATAATCGTGTTTACAACACAAAAACACGTAGCATACTCTCCGTGTGCAATTCCTTACGTAATAGGTGGACACATAGACGGTTTTGATGACATAATCATGCACAAACCGGAAGAATATATGCGCAACAACATCCGAATACTCACAGAAACAAAAGTAACTCAAATCAACAACGACATAACCGAATTGACATACGAAGACAAAAACGGAAACAAACAAAACATCAAATACGATAAACTGGTAATTGCAACAGGTGGAAAACCATTAATTCCTCCAATTCCAGGTAAGGATTTGGAAGGAGTATTCAAGGTAAGAACAGTTGAAGACGGTGAAGACATACTTGCATACTCACAAAACTGTAAAAACGTCGTACTTGTCGGTGGAGGAGCAATAGGATTGGAACTTGGTTCCGAACTTGCCAACAAAGGAATCAAAGTAACAATTGCTGAAATGATGCCACAATTATTCCCAAGATCATTTGACCAGGAAATGTCAGACAAATTCCAGGAACACCTTCAGGGAAAAAACATTGAAATATTAACCAGTTCAGCAGTAGAATCAATAAACGGTGAAACAAAAGTAGAATCCGTTACAATTGACGGTGTTGAAAAACCTGCAGACATGGTAATATTATCCACAGGGGTAAGACCACAAACAGAATTGGCCGAAAGTATAGGATGTGAACTTGGACAATTCGCTATTAAAGTAAATCCACACATGGAAACATCAGTACCAAATGTCTATGCTGCAGGTGACTGTGTGGAAGTAACCAATGCAATAACAGGGGACATAACCCTTTCACCATTAGGTACAACAGCTGTAAGACAAGGAATTATTCTTGCTAAAAACCTTGCCGGACACGAAATAGAATTCCAACCTGTACTAAACTCCACAGTTTCACAAATCGGTGAAATGGAAATGGGTGCAGTAGGTATTACCGAGCAGGAAGCAGAAAAACTTGGAATACCTGTGGTTGTAAGTAACATTGAATCATTAAGTCGCGCAAGATATTATCCTGGAAGCAAACCTTTATTCCTTAAATTAATTGCAAAAACTGATGGAACAATAATCGGATGTCAAATGTTCGGTCAGGAAGCAGTAGCTGAAAGGGTAGATACCATGACAGCATTAATGTCACAAAAGTTAACATGTGACGATGTAGTATCAATGGAATTCTCATATGCACCACCTGTATCCACTGTAGTAGATCCAATTGCAAAAGCAGCAGAAGAATGTCTTGCAAAGCTTGATAAACTTGAAGATAAATCTTGTCCAATTGATTTACCTGAAGATGAAGCAGAAAAAGAAACTGCTAAAGAAGCACCTGTTGAAGAAAAAAGCGAAGAGTCATCAGATGTAACTGAAAAACCAGCAGCCAAATCAAAAGCTGCAGATGCAGAACCTAAAGAAAAAGAAATGACATTCCCTGAATACTTAAGAAGTCAAGGAGTACTCTAAAAATAGATTTAAACAATCTGTTATTCTTTTTTTTAATATCTTTTTTTTTAATTTAATTTTATTTAAAATCAGCGTCTTTTTTTTGGAGATTATTGTATATAAAAAAATGATATAAGTGAAGTACACTTATATACAGGTGTATCCGCCGTCTACTGCAATAGCTTGACCGGTTACGTAACTTGATTTAGGTGATGCTAAGTAAACTACTGTTGAATCTAATTCACCGTCTACACCAGATCTTCCTACAGGAACAACTGTTTTTGTGTATGCTTTGTATTCGTCATTGTCGATTGTGGAACGGGTTAATTCTGTTGGGAATGTACCAGGACAAATTGCGTTTACGGTTATGTTGTATTTTGCCCATTCAGCTGCTAATTGTCTTGTGAGGTTTACTACTCCACCTTTTGCTGCTGCGTATGGGGATGTAGGTGTTGCCATTGTACCAACTAATCCGAACATGGATGCTGTGTTTATGATACGTCCGTATTCTTGTGGAATCATTGCTTCACGTGCTACTGCTCTGGACATTTTGAATGTACCGGTAAGGTCTACATCTACTGTTTTGTTCCATTCATCGTCTGTTAATAATTCTGCTTCTTTGGTTGCTCCGTATCCTGCGTTGTTGTGTAAGATGTCGATTCTTCCGTAATGGTCCATTACTTCTTTTACACAGTTTTCTACACTTTCAGTGTCTGTTACGTCACAAACTACTCCGATACAGTCTACGCCAAGTTCTTTGATTTCTTCAGCTACTTGGTCTAATCTTTCTTTTCTTCTTCCGGTTACTACAATGTTTGCTCCGTATCTTGCATATGCTTTTGCCATGTCTACTCCAATACCGGAGGATGCTCCACTTACTAATGCTACTTGTCCACTTAAATCAAATAAATCGTTCATGTTATTTTTTCTCCTTTATTATATGTCATTTTTTTTTGTAGGTGTGAAAAGTACTTCACACTATATATCATGATTTATCATTATTAATTTATATACTTTTCATAATATTATACTGTTAAAAAGTTTATAGAAATAAGGGGAAACTATTTGGTTATATTATAAAATGTCCAATAATATTTTAATTTATTGAAAAAAAGAATAATCCATAAAGATAATATTATGGTATCATTTTATTAAAAGCAAAATGTTTAAAAATCATTTAAAAAAAAGTATTAGGGAGGGTTAAGGGAAAGTTAGTTTTTTCTGCAAACTTTCTTGTATTCTGCACCTTGAAGGTCGTGGTATTTTACCATACCAATCATTTCTCTTTGATCGATTGCTTCTTTGTCATCGAAGGAAACGTTGTCTTCATTGTATAGGGCACAGCATGATTTTTTGGTGATAACTTTCATTGAACCTTTGTGTAATCTTACTTCCACGGTACCGTTTACCCTTTTTTGCATGTGGTCATTGATTACGTCAAGGTCTTTTCTTAAAGGTTCGTTCCATAATCCTTCATACACAAGTTCAGCATATGTCTGACTTAGGTTTTCTGCAAACTTGATTTCTTTTCTACTGAATATAAGTTTTTCAAGAGCAGAGTGTGCTGTAATAAGAAGGATTGCACCAGGAGTTTCATAGTTTTCCCTTGATTTTAAACCGATGATTCTGTCTTCAATCAT
>DUHK01000176.1:0-16192 GCA_013330915.1 Methanosphaera sp.
TTTTTTCCTTTTAAATCTTTTATATAATAAATCTCAATTTGCTATTAAGATTTGAATTTTTCCTTTTACTAGTACCTTAAAGTCTATCCGAATAAAGCTCCGAGTCCTGCTGCTGCAGATTCTTCTTCGTCTTCTTCTTCCTCTTCTACGACTTCTTCTTCAGGTTCTTCTGTATTATCTGCAGGTGCTGCTTGAGCAGGTACTGAATTAAGTTTTTCACTTAATTCATCATCTAATGCCTCAGGACATAATAATGATGCTACTGCTAACATTTGAGCATATGCTTTGGATAATATTTTATCAGTTGTTTCAGAAGTTAATATATTAGCATTAACAGCTAAGTTCATAGCTTCGTTAGCTGCTTTCTGTATGAGTATAGGTACAGATTTACTGTTTGCTATACCTGCATTAACTGATAAGTTAATTGCATTTTGATATGCAGTTGCAATTGTTTGAAGAGTTTCTTCTTCATCAATTTTAAGAACATCTGCAGTATATATTGTATCTCCTTCACAAACTGCTAGTAAGTCCATTCCCACTTCCATAGGATAAATTTCAAGTTTGGTTAAAATATCTGCAACGTTTTTAGGAACTGGTTCCCCTTCTTCAACAACTGTTGCATCTTCTTGAACTACAATTGAACCTTTGTCAATTTTTGCAGGAATCCCTGCTTGTTGTAATTCACCAAGAATTGGTCCTGGTGGGAAAGATGTATCTCCTGCTGGAACTACAATATCAGCTGGAGCAATAGCACCAGCTTTTGCTGGAGCTTCCGTTTTACTATCTTCCAAGATTTTAAATAGTTTGAAAGGATTCATATCTGTGAAGACCATTGCTGGTTGACCTTCAAGGTAGTCTGCTAAACCTTCAACATCTTTGTTTGAGTTAGCTAATGCAATTTTAATGAAATTTTTACGTGACATTTTAAGAATTGCTTTGTCACCTAAAGTTCTTCTCATAGTTTGTAATTGAGGTGCTGGGATATCAGCTAAGTTTACAATACCGATGATTTCATTATTATTGGTTAACTCTTCAAGTTCAGCTACTTTTTCTTTTTTCCAATCTGCAACATGTGGCATTTTAGATCACCCTCGTTACAGGTCCCATTGTTGTTTTGATATACATTGCCTTGATTTGTTTTTGACCTTTTTCAAGGTTTCTGTCAAGAACATCTAATATAGCATCCACATTTTCAGCAATTTGTGCTTCAGTCATATCTTCGGATCCTACAATAGATTGTATAATAGGTTGGTCTTTCACTCTTATTTTAACTGTGCTTCTTAATCTTCCTAATATTACTTCTGGATTTGCACTTGCTGGAATTGGTTTAGGCATTTTTTTCCTTGGTCCTAAAACAGGTCCTAAGAATCTACCTACGGTTGGCATTAAGTCAGATTGAGCAACAAAGAAATCATAATTATTTGCTACTTTTTTAGCTTCTGCTCTGTTTTTACCATAAGCTTCTAATTGTTCTTTGTCAATTACAAAATCTGCTCCGGCTTTTTCAGCTTGGTATGCCAATTCACCTTCAGCAATAAATGCTATTTTAACATCTTTTCCACGTCCATTAGGGAGAAGCACTTCTTCATCTAAACGGTTTTCTGGTTTGTTTACGTCTAAATCGTTGATGGTTATGACCACATCAATAGACTGTGTGAAGTTTCTCGGTTTTGATTCTTCTAAAACCTTCTTCACTGCTTCTTCAATAACTTGTGTCATTCAATTTCCTCCAAAGAACTAGATTGAATAATCATAGTTCAACGTGTGATTGTATGTAACTTGTACATCGTATAAAATTTTTATATTTAAAGCCTAATCGTAATTGATTAATATCATTAAATTATTAATATGTCACAAAATAGATCATGATTAGAAGTTATCAAATACTGAATCATAATCCCCATTATCGATGTCTTTTTGGGTTTCACGGCCATCTTTGCCTTCAACATTGATTCCCATACTTACACATGTACCGATTACTTCTTTGGTTGCATGTTTGTAATCGTTTGCAAGTAAGTCATCGAATTTCATTCTTGCAACTTTAAATGCTTGTTCAACTGTGAAATCAGCTGCAACTTCAGTACCTGGTTCGTGAGAACCACTACCAATACCAAGTTCTTCAAGAACTAAAGCGGTTGTTGGTGGTGTACCTACAGATATTTCAAAGTCTTTTGTATCCATATCTGCTGTGATTTTAACTGGTACTTTCATTCCGCTGAAATCAGCAGTTTTTTTGTTGATTTCTTCAACAACTTGCATCATATTAATACCTAATGGACCTATAGCTGGACCTAATGGTGGTCCCGGTGTGGCTTTTCCACCTTCCACTAGGATTTCAATAGTTTGACTAGCCACTATTCAGCCTCCTTTTGTATTAATCTGATTTGGTCACCCTTTACAGTAACAGGAATAGGAACTGCTGCTTCAATTAATTCTAGCACAACATCCTCTTTTGTTTCATCAATTCTGACTACTTTAGCTTTTTCATCCTTGAACGGTCCGCTTGTTAATACAACAATACTACCCTTAGCAATGTTGGACATTGCAGGTTCAGGGTTCAAGAATTTTTTAAGCTCTTCAAAAGCCATGTCACCTTCGACTAAACCCCTCAAATTAGGAATTTTGAGTGCAGGATGCCTCATATCTAATGCTTGTGTGGATTCGACAAAAATGTAACCTTGCATACCTTCCGGAGATAAAATAGCTTTTATTCCAAGGTCTTCATGTTTAACACTTTGTGCTAATAGACTGGCCACATTTTTTTCTTGTCCCATAGCTGCTCTCATTGCATAAAACATATTTTCACTTTTTATATTGATTAAATAGTATTTAATTTAATTTGTAAAATATTATAAAATAATATTTTTATCTTGTTTTTGTTGTTTGTTAATGGTTTGATAAACTTTAGATCTAAGAGTAAAATAATACTTGTGATAATAAAGCAATTATGAATCCAATAACACCTATAATAATAATACCAAGCCCAGTAACTTTTGCTACTGTTTTGTATTCGTCGGTATCAGGTTTTTTTGCGACTCTTAAAACTCTTTCACATTGTTTTAAAAAACCATAAATTGATTCTTTGTTTATATTCATATTACTACCTGCATTAAAAATTCAAAATGAGAAAATTTAAAACCTAAGATAGGGATCAACTATATATATTTATTTTAATATTAATAAAGCTTTGGTTTTTTAAATGATAAAAATTAAAAAAAATTTTAATCTTGATAAAAAAAAGTTTTCAAAAAAAAAGTAGTGATGGATTCTAAATGTTATTGCATCTAGAATACGTCATCTATAAATCCTTCTAAATCAGTTTCAGGTGTGGTTGCAGTTGATTCTTCTCCACCTCTACGTTCTGATTTATATGAGTCATCTGAACCAAGTATGCTTGGGGAAGTTACGCCTGCAACAACGATTGTTGTTCTGACTGTACTTGCAAGGTCATCTTGGATTTGTGTACCCCAAATAATGTTTGCATCAGGGTCGAGTTCGTCTGCAACGATTTGTACGATTTTCTCAGCTTCATTCAATGTTAAGTCACTGCTACCTGATATGTTAACAAGTGCACTTTTTGCTGTAGAAATGTCTAAGTCTAGTAATGGGCTGTTTAATGCTTCGTTTACAGATTCTATTGCACGGTCACCTGTATCTGATTCACCCATACCAATCATTGCCATACCACTGTTTTCCATTACACTCTTAATATCAGCAAAGTCTAAACTGATTAATCCCGGTTTTGTAATTAATTCAGTGATACCTTTTACTGCTCTTCCGAGTAATTCATCGGATACCATGAATGCTTTGTTAATTGGTAAGCTTGGTGCAACTTCTAATAATTTATCATTAGGGATTACGAGAACTGTATCTGCTGCTTCTTGTAATTTTTCAAGACCTCTTTCAGCATTTTCTCTTCTTTTAATACCTTCTGCACTGAAAGGCATTGTTACAACAGCAATTGTTAATGCTCCTGCTTTTTGTGCAATTCTACTTACTACAGGTGCAGATCCTGTTCCTGTTCCTCCACCGAGTCCACAGGTAACAAATACCATGTCTGCCCCTTCAATTTTTCTTTTAATTTGTTCTTCACTTTCTTCAGCACTAGCTTCTCCTACATCAGGAATTCCACCAGCACCTAATCCTTTACATGTTTCTTTTCCGATTAAGATTTTATCGTTGGATTTGCAGAAGAATAAATCTTGTGCATCTGTGTTAATAGATATTGTTTCTGCTCCTTCAATTCCAATTTCACCTAATCTGGAAATAGTATTGTTTCCTGCTCCACCAGCACCTATTACAAATATTTTTGTTCTACTTTGATTTATAAGATCTACTAATTCGCTGTTTATATCATCTAAACTAGCACTAGAAAGATCTGGTACTTCTGGCCCATTAGCTTTTGAATCTTTTAAGCTATCGTTTATTAGAGATTTCACTTAACACCCTCACTATAGTTAATAACAGTTCTTATTTGTAATTATTATTAAATCAATATAATATGTTCAATATTTTGTTTATTTCAAAACTAATTAACAATAAGTTATTATTGAGTAATTCGTTTAAATATCATTGTTAATTAGTTGATTATGCTAATAACAAACATATTAACCAATAATAGCTTATATGATTAATAAATTTCTTAATCTTCAGAACATTATTTTATTTATAAAATAATTAACTTTATATTATTATATTTGTATGTACTATAAAATATATAAACTTAGTTTTTTTTTATTGAATTTTTTTGTGAAGAGTAACCCTCACATACACATACCAATAACAATTCCATTTTGTAAAATAAATTATCTGTGATTCCGATTATTTAAGTATTTAACAATTAAAAACCATACTATTACTATACTTTTAAAATATATGTGGAAGAATAAATATGAGAGCATTTGAATTTTTAGATAAATTTGATACTTTAAACTCTAAAACAATGGTTATTGACAAAGGTTTAGGATCCAAACACGTTGAAGACATGTTAAAAGTTAATGGTAACTATTTCAACTTTATTAAATATGGATGGGGAACATCCATATTATGTGATGATAAACTCGTTAAGGAAAAAAATGAAATCTACAATTCATATAATATAAAATCCTATACCGGTGGAACATTATTTGAATTGGCAAATAAACAAAACAAAATCGATGAATATTTCGATGAAATAGATAGGTTAGGTTTTACTGCGATTGAAATATCTGATGGATCCACAGTTATACCTGAAGAAGATAGAAAAGATTTAATTAAGAAAGCCAAAGAAATGGGTTATTATACTTTAAGTGAAATCGGTAAGAAAAATCCGGAAAAAGATCATGAATATTCAATTGACAAAAGAATTGAAATGATTCAAATGGACATTGACTCAGGTTCCGACATGGTTATTATCGAAGGTAGAGAAAGTGGTAAAAACATTGGAATCTATGATGAAAAAGGTAACATCAAATCAGATGACTTAAACAAAATATCACAGAAAGTGGACCAAAAGAAAATAATGTGGGAAGCTCCAAATAAAAATCAACAAATTGAACTGATACTGACTATTGGAAATGAAGTCAACATTGGAAATGTCAGTCCAGATGAAATAATTTCTCTTGAAACTTTAAGACGCGGCTTAAGAGGAGATACTTTAGGAAAAGTATAATTTCTCTTAAGAATACTTTTTTTTGATGAATATGAAATATTATTGTAAACCCATTGAAAGCAATTATTTTAAACCTAATGAAGGTTATTCCAGATTGATTGAGAGCATAGCGAATAACTGTCAAGATGGTGATTATGTATTTATCAGTGAAACACCAATTTCAACTGTTGAAGGAAATCTTGTTGATGAAAGCAAATTCAAAAGTGGAATAACAAGTTTTATAATTACAGAATTATGGTGCAGATATTTGTGGGGTTATGTGTTGGGACCAGTATTAGGTTATAGAAAACGGACGATTAAAAATCTTAGACAGATGCCAAAGGAAGCACGCAATCATAAAGAGTTTATATTAAAAAGATATGGACTCAAACATGCACTTCAGCCAACAGCAGAGGCAGGTGTGGATTTAAGTAATGTTCCGGGAAATTTTGTTTCATTACTTCCCGAAAATCCTGCAAAAAGTGCTTATACAATTAAACAGCTTATCAAAGAAAGATACAATAAATCAGTGGATATTATAATCATAGATACGGATCCCACATATAAATTTAGGAACACATATTTTACAACCCTGCCAAAATCCATTCCAGGCATAAAAAATGATACTGGTATTTTTGGTTATGTTTTACGTGCTTTTTCAGAAAAAATAGGAGCAACACCCCTCGCATCAACGGCTCCCCTTGATATAAATGAATTGATTAACATGGCAAATCTTGCCGAGGAATGTCAACGAAAAAGTTCCGCGAACTTCTTTGAAACAATATATAATATGCAGGAGACATTTGACACAGGTTATGATGAAATAACTGTTGAAATGTTAGACAGTGTTACACATGTTCCGGCAGTGATAATTCATAATTAACTATTTATAATAAAAATTACATAATAATATATTACTTATCTACTGAAATAAGATGATTTGATGAAAAATCAACTGATTTTTTACGATATGACCCCTACTTAAATTTTAATCAACCCGATTTTCAATAATTAAACAGTGAATGACATACACGACAATTTAAGTAATAATTAATAGTACAGTAGTTGTACAATTAAAATAAGAGAGATATCATGGCTAGAAAAAAAGTTAAATACACCTTTGATTATGATTCCAAATTTTTAAATGAGCAAAATGTTAAAAGACTGGCAGCTGATGTTACACATGATGCTGACACTAGTGAAAAAATATTGGATTGCTTATTTACTGCAGAAGTTACAGATGAACAAATTGCAGAAGCTACAGGTATTAAACTAAACTTTGTCAGAAAAATATTATACAAAATGTATGATGTTGGAATGGCAAATTACACTAGGAAAAAAGATCCTGAAACCCAATGGTTTACTTATTACTGGAGATTTGATTCTAGAAAAGCAGCACAAATTCTTGAACAACAGTACAATCGTCACAATCAAGAAATAAAAGAATCATTAGAATTTGAAGAAAATAATATGTTCTTCATTTGTCCAAACGGTTGCAGATACCCATTTGATGAAGCTTCAGATTTCCAATTTATTTGCCCAAGATGTAATGAAAAATTGGAATTCAAGGACAATAGTGATATAATTGATGATTTAAAAAATCTGGAATCATATTATACTTTAAATAAATAAACTCCCTCTTTATTACTATTTTTAAAAAAAAAAACTTTTTGGAGAGTATTCTATGAATGATACTGATGCATTAATTCATGATGCATACACAAAACTAGAATGTTCAGATTATATTATAGACCATTGTAAAGTTGTTTATGAAAGATCTAAAGACATTACACAATATTATGATGATGTGGATCTTGATTTGATTAAAGCAGGTTGTATGTTACATGATGTGGGACGTACAATAACTAATGGAATAGAACATGCCTATCTCGGTGCGGATTTACTTAGAGATTTGAACATTGATGAAAAAATTTGTTTAATCACCGAACGTCATATAGGTGCAGGCATCACTCCTGATGAAGCAAAAGCATTAGGATTGCCCGACCGTAATTATATTCCTGAAACAATGGAAGAAAAAATTGTTGCTCATTCAGACAACCTGGTTCATGGAGTTACAAAGGTTGACCTGGATTTTGTTATAGAGAAATGGAATAAAAAAAACATGAACCCAAAATCAATAGACATGTTAATTCAGTTACATCAGGAATTATTAGGTGATTAAATGAGTATTATTATTTATACTGGATTATCATTATCCTTTGATGATGCCAGAAAAATGCTTGATGCCGAATATTTGCCGCCGGTAAAACGTGGAGACATATATGATTTACTTGAAAAGAGGGATGATGTGGAAATAATAGGCATTATCGACGGCCTGTTCCATCAAAGTCCTGCTGTTGCACATAAGGAAATACTTGAAGCCTTAAAACGTGGGATTACAGTTGTTGGTGGTTCCAGTATGGGTGCATTACGTGCATGTGAATTATATCCATTTGGAATGATTGGTGTGGGCAAGATATTTGAAGACTATAAAAATGGTGTCATTGAATCGGATGACGATGTTGCAGTTAGCCTTAATCCAGAAAACTATGAACAAATGTCTGAATCATGGATTAACATGAAATACAATTTTGAATTTGCATTGAAAGATAACATAATTAATCAAAAACAATGCGAGGAATTACTAAAAATATCAAAAGAGTTGTATTATCCCAAACGTTCATTTGAGTACGTGATAAAAAAATCATCATTGGACGATAACAAAAAATTAGAACTGCTTAATTATATCAAATCAATCAGATACGACATTAAAAATGAAGATGCTAAAAAAGTGATTGAATACATTAAAAATTTAATATCAACAGAATAGTTTATTTAAATAAAAAAAAAGCCAAATAATAATCCTCTTTAAAACAAAAGAGTAAAATTTAAAAAAAAATAAAGTGAGACTTTCCTCACTTACCCAATCATTGCCCTCATTAAATCGCTTGCTCTGATTAAACCTATAGGTTCATCGGACATGTTTAATACAGGAACTTGTTCTATATTGTTCTTTTTCAAAATGTTTGCACATTCTTTAACGGATGTTTTTCTTGTTACTGAAATAAGTTTTTCGCCTGTAACATCTTTTACCAACTTGTCAGAAAATTTAAGTTTGTTTTTTAAGATGTACATTACACTTTGACTGTTCCAAGTCCATTTATCGCCTTCAGTACTTACTGAACTGTTATGAACTTCCTGTTCTCCAACAATTCTACTTTCGTTAATGAAATCTGTTTCTGTAAGGATACCGGAAGCTTTACTTTCATCATTTAATGAAATAACTGATTTAAAATCAAAGTTATGTGAAATGGAATATGCTACGGATAATGGAGTTTTATCCCAAACTGTAGGAATATTACGAACCATATACTTTTCAACAGGTTCTGTGTTATTTATTTGCCATAATGCCTTGTTAATCACGTCGGAGGATGTGACTATTCCAACTAACCTATTATCCTCAGTGATTGGAATTCTTCGGATATTGTTGTTAATCATTTTATGCACTACTGATTCCACTTCTTCATCCGGAGCTGCAGTAATTGGATTTCTAGTCATTACCATAGCTATTTGATCTTCATCCGGATTTTTAATTAAATCTGATCTGGTAAGAACACCAACTAATTCGCCGGTCTGTTTTTTTACGATTGGAATACCAGATAATTGTTTATCCCTAAATATTTCATAAACTGTCTGAACTGATCCCGGTACTGATCCTGCTTGTACTTCTTCAGTCATGATCTCGCTAACTTTCATTTTTTGATCACCTTGTTATTACTAGTAATTATGAATAATCGATACTTGTAAAATTATGAGTATGAATTATTATATTATGTTATATTATGTTATAGGTATGTACATTATTATATTAAAAGTTATTTAAAAATAACAGAGATGATAACTTAGAGTTAAATGAAAAAATTATATTCAATGTAAGATTATGTATTTAACATTTCTTTGTGAATTAAATAAGGACAATCAAAATAGTAAATATACTTAAAAAAAGTTTGGCATTAAGTAAAATATAAAAAAAGAGTGAATATTGAAACTATTTCTTAGCTTCAATTACTGTTTTACCATTCATGTAAGGTACAAGTACTTCCGGAATTTTTATACTGCCGTCTTCTTGTTGGTAATTTTCCAATATACAACACATGGTTCTTTCAGTAGCTATAGCAGTACTGTTTAATGTATGTAACATTTTTGAATCTCCGGATCCTGCCTTACCAACACGTGTTTTAATTTTTCTTGCCTGATAATCTTTACAATTTGTACATGAAACTAATTCACGGTAAGTTTCTGAACCTGGGAACCATGCTTCAAGGTCATATTTTATAGCAGCATTATCATTTAAAGCTGAAGATACTATTGAAACAACACGATATGGTAATCCTAATTTTTTATAGATTTCTTCTGTTACTTCCAATAATTTTTTATGTTCATTACCTGATTCTTCAGGTGTTGAATAAATAAATTGCTCAACTTTTTCAAACTGGTGAACACGGAAAATACCTAATGTATCTTTTCCATGAGATCCGGCTTCTTTTCTAAAACATGTGGACAATGCACAATATCTTAATGGTAAATCTTCGGAATCAATAATTTCATCCCTGTGAAGAGCTGCTAATGTTTGTTCAGCTGTTGCAATCAGATACAAATCCTCATTTTCAACTTTGTATAAAGTTTCTTGGAATTCACCTAGTTCTGATGTTTCCTCTGCAACCTGACTTTTAATGAAAAATGGTGTTTGAAGAGGAGTATAACCTTTTTTCACCAATTCATTTAATGCAAATTGAATCAAAGCAAGATTCATGAACAAAATATCTTGCTTTAAGTAATAAAATCTTGAACCGGCAATACTTCCTGCTGTTTCCGTATCTGCACCATCAATTTTTTCAATTAAATCAACGTGATTTAATGGTGTGAAATCAAATGAAGGAATAACTCCTTCTTTTTTGATTATTGTATTGTCATCTTCGGTATCTGAAATTGGAACTTCAGCATCAATTATGTTTCCGACTTTATAACGGTACTCATCCCTGGTTTGTAGATATTCATCTATTTTCGGTTCAAGTTCTTTTATTTCATTGGAAACTTCTTTGGATTTGGCCAAAACTTCTTCAAAAGTTCCATCTTGTTTTGCCTGTTTAAAAGATTTTGATAATTTATTTTTTTCAGAACGTAAATCGTTTAATCGTTTTATTCCATTTCTCCATAAATTATCATATTCTATTACTTTTTCTGCATTTGTTGTTTCTCTAAACCTTTTTCTTTCGGAATCGAATATTATGTCTGGTTCATCCCTAAATAATTTTATATCTAACAAGTTTACCCCTCTATTCTTCTACTTGTTCTAATTCAATATCTGAATAAACATCAGTTCCTGCCAATTTGTCAAAGAGACGTGACGGATAATTAAGTAGTTTACCGATTATTATGTCAAATACCAATGGTACCCAATAAATTTTGGTTAAGTTTCTGATAAATGCTTTTCTGTAGGACATGTATCCTTCTTCATCGGAAACATAAAGATTTGTTACTTTTTTACCTATTGTTTTATTAGTTTTTGCTTCAAATATAGTGAAATAAAGCATTGTAACCACAATTAAAACAATTGTAGGATAATATGCAAGTAATATCTGATTATTTAAAATAGACAATATTATGTAAAGTATATTGTCTAACAACATGGAAAACAACGTTACTATTACTGCATCTATAATCAGTGCTTTAGTTCTTAAAACAAAATGTTCCATAATCCACACCTTAACAAACTCTTGGCACAGGATCTGCTATTGGAGGTTCAATTAATCTTTCTCCACCAATTAAGGTTTCCATGATTACTCTTTTACCTTCAGTAACTTCTCCAATGATTTCGGCATCTTTTCCATATTTTGTTTTCTTGATTGCCTGTAAAATATCTTCAGCATCTTCCGCTTTTACACCCATGACAATTTTTCCTTCGTTAGCTACTTCAAATGGATCAATTCCCAACATTTCAGATACTGCTTCCACTTCTGGTTTTACAGGAATTCTTTCTTCATCCAAATACATACCTACAGAAGCTTTTGTTGCCATTTCATTTAATGCATTTGCGATTCCACCACGTGTTGGATCTTTCATGGCGGTGATTGTTCCAACTTCTTTAGCTGCTTCAACCATTCCCCATACCGGAGCTACATCAGATTTCAATTCTGTTTCATATCCGAATCCTTCACGTTTAGACATGATTGCCATTCCATGATCTCCAACACTTCCAGTAATTATAATTTTATCCCCTACTTCAAGTCCTGAATCACGTACGACATCTTCTTTTTTACCTATACCTATTCCAGCTGTAGTAATAATCATACTATCCAGTTTGTCACTATCTATTACTTTGGTATCACCAGTTATAATTGCTGCATCTACTTCTTCACATGTTTCATTCATTGATTTTATAATTTGTTCTAAATCGGAACGTTCAAATCCTTCACTGATTACCATTGCGTTACTTAAAGATACCGGTTTTACACCCATTACAGAAATATCATTTAATGTTCCTGCTGCAGATATTCTCCCAATATCCCCACCAGGGAAGAATAATGGTTGAACGGTATGTGCATCAATAGTAGTTACTACCACATGATCATCATCCAGTGGTATTGTTGCACTATCATCGAGTGCTTCTAAACCAATTCCACCATTCACACTAGTTTTTGTAAGATTTCCAAGTATAATATCGGAAATCATACTTTGCATTACTTCTCCACCTGCACCATGAACCATATTAATCTTGTCATCGCTATATGCCATTAATATAACCTTCTATTTTGTTAATTTATATTAGTATAATATATATTATTCATAATATTTAAAATTCTATTTTATGACAACCAAAAATATAAATATTAAAGAAAGGATATATTATAATATTATTGTAAAATAGTATATACTATAATAATACTCCATATTTAATTAATTTACGATAAGATTAATATCAACGAGTATTATCGGATTTTTATATCAATTATTAATTATTTAAACATGTAATACATGGAACAAAATTAGAGGTGAAAATATGGCTATTTGGCAAGGAAGTTCATTAAGAAAACCTTCTGGAGCTAGATCTAGAAGAAACAGAAATAAAAGAAGCTTTGAATTTGGTAGAACAGCAGCAGAAACCAGAATCGGAGACGAAGTTAAAAAAGAAATTGTTGTAAGAGGAAATGGTACTAAAACCAGAGCAACTGTTGCAAACAGAATCAACGTTATTGATCCTAAAGACAACTCAAGTAAAAACGTTGAAATCATAACAGTTCTTGAAAACTCAGCTAACACTCACTTTGTAAGAAGGAACATTGTTACAAAAGGTGCAGTTGTAGAAACTGAAATCGGTAAAGTAAGAATTACTTCAAGACCAGGTCAAAAAGGAATCGTTAACGGTGTTTTAATCGAATGAGCATTCCAAAAATTATTGAAGAACGGGTAACGGAGCTTCTTAGCTCCATAAACCATGATCTTCCAGAAGATATGGAGTTAGAATTGGAAGGTTATTATGACAGAGGTTTTTTCGTATCTAAAAAAAGATATGCAGTAATATGTGACGATGAAATTACTGTCAAAGGTTTAGAACTTGTTCGTAGAGACTGGGCACCAGTTGCTAAAAACACACAACATGATGTGTTGGAAGCTATTCTCAAAGATGCTTCACCAAAGAAAGCTAAAAAAATAGTGAAAGATGTTATTAAACGTTTGAATAGTGGTGAAGTTGAAAATGAAGATTTGGTAATTCACACCAAATTAACTAAAAAACCAGAAAATTATAAGCAAATTGCACCACATGTTATTGCCGCAGAAAAACTCATGTTAAACGGCCAAAAAGTAACAAGTGGATCAATTATAAGATACATCATAACCAAGGGTAATGAACCTATTAGTAGACGTGCAGAACCAATAGAGTTTATTGGTAACAAAGAATATGATCCTGAATACTACATCCAAAATCAGGTGTTACCTGCAACATTACGTATTTTAGAATCTATTGGATATTCTGAAGAACAAATAATGAATAATGAGAGACAAACTAGTTTGGACTCTTTCTTTTAATTAATCTCCAAAATTTATCTATTTTTAAATAAATTATACTTTTAATAGTTTCCACCACGTATAATCAATACCATTAACACAATACCAAATATTCCACTAACTATAAATCCTATAAATCCCAGTATGGAATAACCTAACACTTGTATTCCAGAATCGATATCCATAATTAATGATGAACCAACCAATAATGCAGCGATAATAATTGCCAGTACCAGTTCATTAACTATCCTGGAAATCATTGCACTTATTATATCAATTTCATGAGAAGCTAAAGCAATATTTAAATGTCCATCTTCAACAACACTAAAAAAGTTCAATAAAGAATCAGGTAATTTCTTACTTAAATTTTGTATATCCATTATAGTAGCTGTTGACTTAGAAAATAACCTTTTTGGTTTAACAGTATCCACCAACATCTTTAAAGCATATGGCTTAACTATTTCTGTTGTGTTGAAATCAGGACATAAAGATCGTCCTACATCATCCACCATTGAAAGTGTTCGGATAACCATCATCAAATCCCTTGGTAAAACAACACCATACTCATTTAACAAATCATCCTCGATTAATCCTCTAAGGACTCCGGATATATCATTGAATTGAATTCCATAATATCTATCCAATAATTGTAAAATTTCATATTCTATATCCTTATAATCATTGGAATCATCCACTATACCCATATACATTAATTGTTTGGTTAATAATTTAGCATCACCTTCCGAAATAAAAATAAATAGTTTTGCCAAATCTTCTCTTAAATCATCATCCAAATGTCCCATCATACCAAAATCTACAAATGCAACAGAACTATTTTCCAAAACAAAGATGTTACCTGGATGAGGATCTGCATGATAAAATCCATATTCCAAAACTTGTTTAATGAATGAATCTGCACCCTCCATTGCTATTTTTTCTTTATCATATTTATCATCATTTGAAGATAATACAGTGTTTAAACTCACACCATCCACATATTCCATAGTCAATACCTTACTTGTGGTATACTCCTTATAAACCTTTGGAACGTAAACTTCATCATCTTTCAAAAGATCATACAAATGAATAGCATTCATTGCCTCAAATTTATAATCAAGTTCTTTTTTAATATCGCGTTCAAATACTTCAACCAAACCAGGCAAATTATATGATTTTGCAATGTCCAAACTATTATCCAATCTATTGGCTATAATTTTCATTATACGTATGTCACTTTTTACAGTTTTTTTAATTCCAGGATGCTGTACCTTAACCGCAACATAGTTATTGTCCAAAAATGCTGTGTGTACCTGACCAATACTTGCAGATGCTATCGGTTCTTCACTAAATTCGTCAAAAATCTCATCTATAGGTTTGGAAAATTCTTTTTCAACAATTTTTTTGACTGTTTCATAGTCATCTACAGGAGCAGATTCTTGTAATAATGATAATTCATCAGCTAAATCAAAACCTATTAATTCAGGATACGTACTTAATGTCTGACCTAGTTTAATAAAAGTAGTCCCCAATTCTTCTAAAACGAAACGTAATCGCACATTAGCATCACTAGGAATCTCTTCGGAAATATTTCTATTTAAAAACGGCAATTTACTACTTCTAGTAGAAATATAACCTGCAAATGATTCAAAACCATGTTTTATAAGAACATGCACGATTTCATTTATACGACCAATATCTCGACGTCTATCATTAAGTACCATAGTATATATTATCTACAATATAAATAAAATATTTTGTTTTTGGAGAAGGTTTAGTTTAAAAAAACTATTTTGGTTAAATGAAATACTTCAAATGTTAATATTATTTTTTAAAAAAAAAAGATTCGTAAAAGGAGGCGAAATGGATAGGAATTATAATCCAATTCTTTGTAATAAAAATGTAGCTACAACTATTGCAATTATTAAAATTAAAAGAATAATTAGGAATGTTGTTATTTTACTTGTTAAACTGTTAATGTTTTCATCAACATCAAGATTATCTACATCTTCCGTACCAAATGTTGTGTTAAATTTGGATTTGATAGCTGTTTCCCTATCATCTTCAACTGTTTTTAATTCTTTTTTATCAATTGATGTCTCATCAAATGATTTTAATATTTTTTCATCAGAATCCTCTGATTTTTCTATTATGTTTTGATTTGCTCTGCTTGCTGCACCTGCAACTGTTGCACCTGCAACTTCAACACCAGTACCTGCTGGTTTTTCAGAAATTGTTTTTTCTGTAGAATCTGATTTCTCTTCTGTTTTTGCAATTTCTTCAAGTTTTGTTTGAACTTCTTCCATTATAGGTGTTTCAATAGGCATTTCAGCTATTGGTTCAAATTTTGGTTCTTTTTCAAAGAATACTTCTTCAAAGAGTGCATCATCAGGCGTGACTTCTTTACCAGCCAAAGATTCTTCAAAAACATCAGTAACTACTGGGTCTTCTTCAACAACCGGAACTTCCTCAACAACCGGAACCTCTTCAACAACAGGA
>DUHK01000176.1:16311-16552 GCA_013330915.1 Methanosphaera sp.
AACAACAGGAGTTTCTTCAACAACTGTTGATTTTTCTACTTTTGGAATTTCTTCAGCAGGAACTTCCTCAATAATATCAGGAGTTTCATCAACAATAAATGTTGAATCTTCCACTACAAAGTCATCAAATAAATCCACTACTTCATCATCTGTTACACGTAAATCCGTTAAATTTTCTGTTACTGGGGTTTGTTCAACAACAGGAACCTCTTCAACAACAGGAACTTCCTCAACAACAGGA
>DUHK01000176.1:16633-44090 GCA_013330915.1 Methanosphaera sp.
GGAACCTCTTCAACAACAGGAGTTTCAACAACAACCGGTTCTTCTACTTTTTCAACAGATTCTGTTACAGTAACTGCTTGATTTTGAGTGTTGACATTTGAATTAGGAGTTTCAATTTTTTGAGACTCTTTAGGTTTAATCCTTTTTCTAGGTTTTATAGGATTTGCTATGGTAGATTTGGCAGCCCTCACACCTTGAGCAATATTTTCTTTAAAATGTTTTTCTTCTTGTTCAACTTTTTGAACTGATCCTTCAACATATGCAGCTGGTTTTGCTTCTTTTATTAATGGTTCGGAAGTTTTTGTTAAATCTTCTGCACTTAATATTATTGTATCATCATCTAACGGTGCTTCCTGCCAAATTACGTTATCTTCCATATTTTCTACTTTATCTAATGCTAATAAAGGATCGTATTTTTCTGTAGCAAACTTATCAGATATAAATGTGCCACATTTAGGACAAGTTTCATCACTTGCACTTATTTCTGACCCACATTTTTTACAAAACATTTACTTTACTCCTTCATTTTTTAAATAATTACTAATTAGTATGAATAAATTTTTAATAAAAATTATAATACCCTGAATTTAGAATATTCTCTTATGTAACAAATTAGAATTTTATATTAAATAATTATATATTCATTATTATATTTAAATCCTAAGATTAATTTTTAAAAATGTGTAAATAATTAAAAAAAAGAGTAGAAATAAAAAAAAGAAAAATTTAAAGAATATACATAAATTAAAGGTTTTAACATTAGTTTAAGCTATGACCCTTAAATTTTTTGCGAGGACCTTAGGAGTTATTAAAGAGCCCACCTGCCTAATTTCTTTTGATGCTGCTGTAATATTTCCCATAATTTCAAATATATTACCAGAAATCATTGCTTTCTTTATAGGATTAGTTATCTCACCATTTTTTATTTCAAACGCATTTCTTGCTTCTACTGAAAAATCACCAGTGATTGGATTAGCCGTATGGGCTCCCATTACACTATGTACAGTTATACCATCTGTTATATCAGATATTGGTGTAAACTCCTTGAACTCCGTATTGATATTTGAAAAACCAACTGATGGTACTGAACTATATCCTGATCTTGATGCGTTGGCTGTTGTTTTTACGTCCCTTTCATCTTTATTGGCATGATAGGTATCATAAATGAAATTCTTTAAAACTCCATCTTTTATCAACTCGGTTTTCTGTGAAGGGGTACCTTCATCATCAAATTTTGATGATACTCTTGCACCCGGTATTGTTCCATCATCATATAATGAGAAGGATTCGTTGGTAACTACTTCATTCAGTTTATCCTGGAAATATGATCTTCTTCTTTGAGTATTTTCACTATTTAATGCTGATAGGAAAGTACTTAATAATGAAGATATTGCAAAGTAATCAAGAACTACATTTGTAGTTCTGGTTTCGGTAGGTTGACCATTTCTGGAGTTTTTAGCCAAATCTGTTGATTCTTGAACTATACGTTCTATTTCAAGTTCTTTATTATGGCTTAAATCATAAGCATAAGCACTTGAAAAACCATCTTCATCTTCAGCATTTACTGAGACAGATATACCTGTTCCGGTTTGTTCTTCACTTACAAATACGCCATTTGAATTTGCAATAATTGTTTTTCCAACGCTTACTTCATATTCTGCAGATGTTGGTTGACAATCTTTTTCCTTTACCATTTCAATTAGATTTGTACAAGTTTGAATTGCTTCTTGTAATGTAACATCTTCTATTGTTTTATCATATAATCCAGACACTTCTTTGTATCCACTTGGTTTTTCTATGATTGCAACATTTTCATCAGGATTATTTAGTTTAGAATTTTTTATTGCTTGTTCTATTACCTCATCAATTCTATTAATATTTGTTGTATAAGAGAATCCCTGTTGTTGATTGTTAATTACCCGCACACCTACTCCAGTAACATCTTCTTCCTTAGCATAATTTACTTCATCATTTAATACTGAGATTTCAGTAACCTTTTCCGTGTTTAAATATACTTCAGAACAATCAACTTTATTAGATAGTTTTTTTATAATGTCATCAACTACATAATCCATTTTATCAACTCTAAATTAATCATCCATTTTAGAATATCTGTAAGCAATATTACAAGTACCTTCTTTACTTACCATACAAGCACCTATAGGATGTAATGGATTACATTCTCCACGGAATAATTTACAATCTTCCGGTCTTGCCATACCCCTCAAAATAGGTCCACAAATACATCCTGTCGGTACATTTTGCGTATCTGGTAAATCCATGTCGAATTTTTTCCTTGCGTTGTGATCATCAAATTCTGGTTTGAGTTCATATATTGAATTTGGTATTTCCGGAAAACCTCTCCATTCTTTTGTGGTTACTTCGAATACTTCATTCATTGCAGCTATTGCTTTTACATTACCTTCTTCACGTACGGCTCGTTTATATTCATTTTGTATCCTAGGATTATCTTCTTTTTTCTGTTTTAATATTAAATATATTGAATATAATATGTCTAATGGATTGAATCCTGCTACTGCTTGAGGTATTCCGTATTTTTCGGATAAAAATTCAAATGGTTTTGTTCCTATTATTGTACATACGTGACCAGGTTCTATAAGAGCATCCAGTTTAACCTCATCATGTACTAAAAAATCAAGGGTCGGAGGTACTAATCTGTGACCACTCAGTACTGAGAAGTTTTCGGGAGGGTTGTTTAACATTTCACTTGCAGTTGTTGGAGCCGTTGTTTCAAATCCTGCTGACATAAATACAACTTCATTGTCTATTTCATTTGCAAGCTCCACTGCATTTCCAATACCATATACTATCCTGACATCAGCCCCTTCTGCTTTAGCATCTGCCAATGATTTTTCTGTTCCAGGAACTCTTAACATGTCCCCAAAGATTGTTACTGTAACTCCCTGTTCTGCTAATGCCACACATTCATCGATTTCTTTTGCTGGAACTACACATACAGGACATCCAGGTCCTGCTACAACCTGTACTTCTTCAGGCAACATAGAACGGATACCATTATACATGATTGTATGTTCATGTGAACCACATACGTGCATAATTTTAATCGGTTGTTTAATATCATTTATTTTTTTAACTATTTCTTTTGTTAAATTTTTCATTTTAAACCAAAACTCCCTAATAATTAATAGAATTTCAAAAAATTAATTATAGTAAAAAATTTCATTTTATAATTTTTTTATATCAATGATAATTATTATCAAGATTAACATATTTAAATGTGGCTTCTTTTTTTAATTAATTTAAGAAAATGTTAAATAAATCTAAATAATAAAAACATTAAAAGTAATTATAAAGCAAATAAGGAGTTCATAAAATGAATATAAGTGTTGTGGGTTTAGGTGTTGAAGGTCAACAAGCGACAATTGCTCTGCTAAAAAGAGGACATGATGTTTACTCATCAGATATCAATAGAAAAATAGATTTAACTCTTTTAAATGAAACTGAAATTAATAAAGAATCATTGGACCTTGAAATTGGAAGTCACAATCTAGATAAGATATTTAAATCAGATGCCGTATCTGTCAGTCCTAGTTTATTTGAAAAAGACATCTGTAAAAACATTATTGAAAAAAATTTATTCATTTCAGATGTAATGACCAAACATAAAGACATTAAGACAATTGCTGTAACTGGTACAAATGGAAAAACCACAACAAGCCATATGATTTACCACATATTAAGCAATGCAGGATATAAAGTTGTTCTTGGAGGAAATGGGGGTGGTGGTTTTTCAGGATATACTGAACTTCTCCTTAAGGCAAATGAAGATGAATACGATTTCATGGTCATTGAAGTATGTGACATGACACTGGCATTTTGTGACTACATGTTTGATATTGATTTAGTTGTTGCAACAAATATTGGTTATGACCATATGGATGTTCATGGATCCATAGAACATTATACTGAGGAAGTTGGGGAATTCATTAAAAACAAGGTTGCAGTTCTTAACACCAATGATGAAAATCTCTTAAAAATTGTGGATAAAAGTAAAAAAACATTGTTGTTTGACAAATATCAGCACAAATTAGAATTATTTGGTTCTTTTAACCTTCAAAATGCTGAAGCTGCCAGAGTGGCCTGTATTGAACTTGGAATTATTGAAAAAACCATAATTAAATACTTAAAAACATTCAAATCCGTTGATGGAAGAACCGTGAAAATCAATTATGAGAATAATGAGATTGTAATAGGTAAAACAGATAATGTGGATGCTCTTAAAGCTGTACTTGATGAGGAAACATTTGATATTGTCATAATAGGAACTCCCAGAAAACATGAAACATGCAGATTTAATATTTTAGATTACATTAAAAAATATTCCCCAAACACATTAATTATATTCCCCGGTTTGGATGACATTACCTATGATTATGTGCAGTACTTAAATAAATTAGGTTACAATAAAGATTTAATGGTCATTAAAGAAATTAAAGATATCATTAGATTCATTGATGAAAATACCAATAAAAGAATATTCATTGGTGGAAACGGTCAAGCAAAAATTACTGAAATAACATCCAAACTACTATAACCCCCGCAATACCACTTTTTTTATAAAAATTTTCCCAATTAATAGAAGAAATAATATTAATCATCAACAATATAATATTATTATATGATAAATCATTGAAAGAATATCATAATTTTCAATTAATTAATTTAATTAAAATAAGAGAGGTTAACACATAAATGGCAAAACTAACCAGTCCTTATATATTAATTGGAGTTTTATTCTTAACCGTAGTTGCTTCAGGAATACTGTGTAATGAATTGACCAGTGCATATAATGCAACTGAAAGTATTAATGCTCAAAATGGTTCAACAGTAGTTTCTGGAGATTTACTAATCGACACTGCAACTATCCGTAAAGAACCTTTAGCATCTAATCCCTTGAATATTGCAAGACCATTAATTCGAGGAAACTTAGTGACTGTATTTTCATCTATATTTAGTGGTGCAGCACCTAAAGATGTGATAAAAAACAATTCATATATTACTGCTGATGGCCACATTTCCAGCAAACTTGATGGAATAGGTAAAGTAGTTATAGATGAAAATGGTAAAATTAGAGTTCAAAAGGCTGACAACATAGTATGGGCTTACAAAAAAGCAGATACAGTTGCATTCAAGTCTGGAGATTCTATTAATTTTGTACGTCAAAACAAAACCATTAAAACAATTAAAGGTAGTGAAATAAATAATGATACAGTACCAACCGATTTTGTAACATCAGCATCACTTAAATCATGGTTTGATGATGCAAAAGAGGGAGATAACATAACTGTAGATTATTGTCTCGGTAATTTCAGTGATAACAGAACCAATGTATATGGTAAAGAAAATATCACCCATTTATTTGGGGAAGATGTTTATGGTTACATGCGTAATTATACACCAGGATGTCCTGTATTAGTATATGACAATAATGCAACCGAAGTTGAAGTAAGTGATGGATTAAGTTATGTTGAAGACTTAGCCGGTTATCCTACAGCAGTTCGTGCAGCAAATGCAAAAGAATTTGCAGCAGGTTGGAACAATACATTTATACCTGCACATGGTAGTGCTCATGGAAAAGAAAATGTTACTTTCACTTCAATTGCAGAATCAGAAGCACCTTCAGGTAGTGCAGCACACGGAGTATGTCCTCCTGGAAGATCACTTAGATCTGCAGTTTTAGCATTAGGTAACCCATTACCTGTTGGTATGTCCGGGGATGACGAAGCTATTCTTTATGAATACTTACCAACCATTGATGTATTAGTAACAAACGATGGAGATTATCCAATTAAAATTGTTATGTGGACAGAAGGAGATGGTGGAGCTACTGCAATATATACCAAAATATATGAGCTTAGAGATAACTCTACTGTTAATTCAACATCAAATTCCACTAATAATACAACATCAACCTAAACACCTTTTTTTTATACTTTTATACTTTTTTTGAGATGATTAAAATGGATGCAATTATAACTGCCGCAGGCAAAAATTCCAGAATGATTAAAGACTTTCAGAATATGGGTAAAACACCAATCCATAAACTTAAGTTAGAAATAGATAACAAAGCATTACTAATTCATACAATCGAACATGTCCTTGATTCTGATATTGAAAATGTTAATATTTGCTTAGGTCATTTTAAAGATGAAATTTATGATTTACTTAAAGAATATGATTTACTTGACAAAGTAAACATAATCCTCAACGAAAATCCAGATGTGGATTTATCAAAAACTATTGAAAACGCTTTGAAAGGTCATGAGGATGAATATTATTTATTTGCTGCTGCCGATCAACCAACCCTGACAACAAAAACAATTAATCGTATGATAAAAGTTCTAAAAAATAGTCCAAACCCAAAAAATACTGTTAGTGTTCTTAGACGAAGAAAAATTGGAAAACTAGATACTGCCGAAGGTTTAGGTATGCCATTTTGTTGTTACGGAAGGTTATTATATGATTATATTCAAGGTGAAGACAGCAATCTCAATCCTATATTGAGAAAAATGATTAGCAATAACGTTGAATTTTATGCGTTGAAGGAAGAAAATAATTTAGAACTTTTAAATATTAATCATTATGATGATTATCTTAAAATAAAAAAAGAAATAGAGAAATGATTCCCATTATAGCATGGTCTTCAAGAACTATTTAATGAATAACATCAGTTAATTCTTTAATTTTTTTATAAGCATCTTCTGTTTCTTCAACAACAGTTCCTGTAATTACTATGTCAGCACCAGCTTGACTTACTTCTTGTGCATCTTTAGCCGTCCTGATTCCACCACCAACTATTAAAATAAGATTCGTTAATTTTTTAACTTTCATAATAAAATCAAGAGGAATATGTGAATCCGCACCGGAACCAGCTTCCAAATATATTACTCTCATTCCTAAAAATTCTGCAGCCATGGCATATGCCAATGCCAAATCAGATTTTTTACGAGGAATTGGTTTAGCATCACCCACCCAACCAACGGTTCCTCCAGGTTCTACAATTAGATATCCCATAGGAATTGTTTCAATTCCCATCTTTTTAATAGAAGGAGCAGATAATGCTTGTGCACCCGTAATCCAATAAGGATTTGTTGAATTTAATAAACTCATAAACAAAATAGCATCAGCATATTTGCTAACCCCACTAATGTTTCCCGGAAATAAAACTACAGGTAAATCCGTGTTTTCCTTAATTGCTTTTACAGTAAGATTTAAATCGTCCTGATCCGTGATTGAACCTCCAACCAAAATACCATCAGAATTAGCTTCCTGAGCAGCTTTAGCCATGGATGCTGCCTCTTCTGGTGATTGTTCATCGGGATCTATTAAAGTAAAATGTAACTTATGATTTTCTAATGTTTCTTTAATATAATTTTCAACATTCATTATTATCTACTCTTTAATTAAATAAATGAAAATTTGTTCTTGATATGTATTTTATTTTAAAAAGTATTTGTACTTACTCTATTTAAAAAAACAAAATAAAAATAACCTAACTTTAAAAGAACTTGTAAAATATAACTGCTGTTAAAATCATAGACTTGTCTTGAAAAAATGAATAAATCAGACAATAGATTAAAAAAATAACTTCTTAATGATTACATCTTTTTTTACTAATAAATTAACGTTATTAAGATTAATAAAAATAAATTTGTTTATGGGAGATTAAAATAAAGAAAAAATTAAATGTACTGAGTAAAAGTACAAATAATCTATCCTCTTGGTTCTTTTGCTTTGAATCTTAAACCAGTGTAACCACATTTCCTACAGGATTTTGCAGTAGCTGGATTTCTTGCATTACATTTTAAACAAATTTTAATGTTAAACATTCTGTTTTCAGCTTCTTCAAATTTTGCCATGTTAGTTTCCTCCTAAGAATTCATTTTGTACTTTTACAATTTCAGTACTATTACTTGCCTCACTATAGGCTTCTAATAACTTTTCATTAAGTGAAATGAAGTGCGGACCCCATTTGAATGAATTCATTAAATCCTTAGCTTCATCTTTATAACCTACAATATATAATGTGGCACTTAATGCTTCAGCAGTTGACAATATACATGGTTTTCCATAGTTAACTGGATTTGCTGCAACTAAAAATGGAAGTAACCTATGATTTTTCTTAGATTTAAAATTAAAAGAAGAATTTTTTAATTTTTTCCAAGAACAATCCAATGCTGATAATCCATATTTTGTAATTTTATCCTTATCTTCTACAGAAACTGCCTTACTTGCTTCAGCATCTAACACTATAGCATTATAAGGTATTTTACGCATATTATGTGTGATAAAAACCTTATTCTGCTTCTGTAGTTTTACAGAAGTACATCGTTTAGGATCACATTCTTTTGAATGATAAATTACAATTTTAGTCATATTAAACTTTAAAAAAATTTTTTTAATGAATAAATAAATTCTATTTAATATATTATTCCAAATGAAACATAGAATAATATGAATTATTAGAATAGTATTTATTATATATCTACTCCAAATAATAAAAAGATTTCTATTATAAAAATTCATTAAACCAAAATATATTAAAATAAAGAATGATAGTTATATACAGAAAAAACATCAGGGAAATGATTTATAAAATGGATTTAAATTTATTTACGTTACTTGGCGAAATTGTAGTGATGATGTTATTTATATTGGCAATACTCATTGTTATAACTTTAATTCTTGGAATACACCTCATAAAAACCAAAAAACTTCTTTTTCCAGGAGTATTATTATTTGCACTTAATTTGACTTATCCCATTATTAAAAATATATTCAAATGGTTACAACTTAATGATTTGTTGATTGATGAAATAAGTATCGACCTTAGAAACCGTATTAATCGTGACAATTTTAAAGAATTGGAAGCCAAGGACATCATAATGGTATTACCTCATTGTCTTAGAGCAACAGATTGTCCTGCAAAACTTAATGAATCTGGAATAAACTGCATTAAATGTGGCAACTGTTGTATTGGAACAATCAAGTCAATTTGTGATAAAAAAGGAATTGACATGTACATAGTTCCAGGATCCACATTTATTAAAAATGTTGTAAAGAAAAGACCATTTAAAGGAGTTATTGGTGTGGCATGCCCAGTTGATTTGAACTTGGCCATGATGTCTTTGGACAATTTTTGTCCACAGGGCGTTTATCTCTTGAAAGATGGTTGTATCAATACAATAGTTAATGTTGATGAAGTCGTTGAACTAATTAATGTTACACTGCCAAAAACAGATTACAAAGCAGAAGATTTTAACTAATAACTTCTTGTCCAATTTCTTCTGCCTTTTTTATATGTTCTTTTAGTTTATTTAATTCTTTTTCTTTCATATATGTTGTTTCTGTAAAAAAATACATCCCAGTTTCTTTTGTTTTTCCTGCAAGTCTGTCTTTTATGAAAATGGTTTCGAGGGCACTGATTTTACCATCTTCTTTTAAAGTCTCATAACTACTTCCAGTACTGATTAAAAAGTTGGTTTTATCCATTGTTTTCATTGTCGCCTCATTTCCGTAATCATCATCATATTTAAATCCTTTGGTGAAGACTCTTGAAAAATATCCCACCAGTTTTGATGGTGCATCCATCCAGAATAATGGAAAAATGAAAGTCAGAAGGCTTGCAGCATTTATTTTTTCCTGTTCCCGAAGTATTTCTTCAGACAATTGATAATTCTTATTGTTATTTTCCCTTAGATATTCTTCCTCAGAGATATCCGGATTAAACTTTGAATCATACAAATCTGTCAGAGTATAATCTATATTTTTTTTCTTTAAACCTCTAATATAAGCCTCCCTGATTTTGTAGGTTATTGATTTTTTACTTGGATGACAATAAATTATATGTACTTTAGGTTTTTTAGAATTCATAAAAATATATTTAGAAATTTGAGTTAATAAATAATAATAACTTACAACAAATATTATTTGTAGAGAATAGGGGGACATCTAATGAAAAGGATTGGTGTGGCTGTTAAAGAAAACGGAAAACGTTTAGAACATTTTGGTATTTGCGAATATTTTATTGTCTACAAATATGATGAAAATAGCCATAATATTGAATATGAGAATATATTATTCTCCTCAAAGGATCACAGACCAGACGGTGAGGAATGGGAAAAATCTGCAGATACCATTAAGGATTGTGACATTGTTATCTGTGAAAAAATAGGTATGGTTGCCAGAGCTGA
Organism: Methanosphaera sp.; assembly: GCA_013330915.1. Taxonomy (GTDB): domain Archaea; phylum Methanobacteriota; class Methanobacteria; order Methanobacteriales; family Methanobacteriaceae; genus Methanosphaera; species Methanosphaera sp11921u. The sequence continues at coordinate 26,869 of DUHK01000176.1, forward strand.
AGTTGAAAAAATGGGCATTAAAATTATAGAGAAAGATGGCCTTGTAGAAGATGCTCTTGATAATTTCATAAACATTGAGATTAAAAAGGCAAGTATCAAATTATGATTTAACCTCCCACATAAAACTTTTTTTAAAAAACATAGTATAATAATTATTTTTAATTAAACTTAATGGATTAAAAGTAAACCTAATTTTAACAAATATTCCTTAAATATTATTTATAATAACATTAAAAATATTTAACTATCTATAAAAATAATGATTTTAAAGCAGGAAAATAGGTTACAATAAAATAATTTTCTTGAAAGGAGTGTCTATTATGCAAATAGATGAAAGTTGGTATAAACTATATGAGAAATTATACGGAACCAACTTCAATAGATTTCTCACAGTAGGCAATAGAGAAAACGGGTATCAGAATTACAACATCAGAAACCTAAATGAACTTCGTGAGCACATTGAAGAAGGTTTTCCAAAAAATGAATTTTACATTAGTTTGTACAATTACAATACTGAAGAAAACATTCTCAGATGGAATAATACAGAACTTGACAAATACGAAAAATTTGCTGAAAAAAATGGTATCTTGATACGGTTTAAACAAAACACGGACATAATCAAAGAAGAAATCGTGAATTTAAATGACATTCAAAAATTTATGTTCATACGCAGATCAATAAATCTCGGTTCTAACAAAGATATTGTAAAAGAATGTGCCAAGGTATACAATTTCTTTAAAACACATTTCAATATAAAAGGATATCCCATGTTTAATGGATATGACGAATGTTTAATATATTACCGTACTAACGAAATAACATTAAAACACCCAAGTTTAACTTATCACAACCTTTACAAAATATTAGAAGAAAAGTTAGAACTTAAGACCATACTGTATGAAAACATAGAACCATATGCACAAATCATACCATTACCAGGTACACAAAACAAGAATTCAAGGTTATACACACAATTATATTACCCTGACAATTCATATCAGGAAATTATGTTAAAAAGTCAGGAAAAATTCCTTGATGAAGAACAAATAGTGAACTTCGATACTTCTGAAGAATTAGAAGAGTTTATGAGAAGTATTGATGCGGAAATCACTGCCCAAGGTTCTAATAATAATTATAACTTTGATGATATTTGGAATGAAATTTAAAATTATCACATAACCTTTCAAGAATTACCTTTTTTTACCAACTACTTTTTTTTAAAATAATATTAATATACAATAGTCAAGTATTTATTAAATAAAAGATATAATATTAAAATAAGATATAGACTAGGTCTATGGTAATTTATAATTCTAAAATTATAAGAATTATTATAAAAGAATATGACTTAAAAAAAGTTATGTGTATCTAAATTTTTTTATAAAAAGCAGAACTTGTTTTATTTACCATATTGCGACCTGACGGATTCTTTCAAACTTAATAGATTTTAATATTTTAATTCAATAATTAGTAGGGGTACTAATTAAAATTCTAAACCCAACATGATTACAGCACAAATAAGAATAATTGCTGTAAATTTTAATTAAACTAATAATATATTCATAAAAAAAATAAAAAGGAGATAATGATATAATGGCAAAAGCAAGAAGACGAGTACGTGACACCTGGAAAGAAAAAGTATGGTATGAAATTTTAGCACCTGCAGACTTTGAAGAAGCAAGTTTAGGAACAAGTCCAGCTAGAGAACCTGAAATGTTAGTTGGTCGTAAAATCGAAACATCAATGCGTGAAATTACAGGGGATTTCAGCAGACAATACGTTAAATTATTCTTTGAAGTTGATCATGTAAGTGGTGAAAAAGCATACACAAAATTCACAGGACATAAAGTAACCACAGACTACACCCGTAGTATGATTAGAAGAGGAACAAGTCGTATCGATTCAATTACTGATGCAACAACAAAAGATGGTAAAAAACTTAATGTACACATGTTAGCAATTACCGTAAAAAGAGCAAAATCATCACAACAAAAACTCATCAGAGAAACTATGACCAGGATGATTATCGAAAATGCTGCAGAAAAAACTTTAGATGAACTTGTAAAAGAAATCATCACCGGTAAATTCGCTTCAAACATTTACCACGAAGCTAAAAAAATCTATCCGCTTAAAAAAGTTGAAACTATCAAAACAAAAGTTTTAAACAAATAGATTCCCATAACAGGAAGCGATTAAAAAATTCTTGACCTCCATCCACTTTTCTTTATTTTTTATCAAAAGATATTATATTAATAAACCACAAAAATTACTATATGATACAATTAATATTCCTCATAATTTGTGTAATATTCGGAATCATAGTCTACCTTACAGGTGCACTTGATTTACTAGGCTCATCTTTTGTTACAATTATTGGGATGTTTATAGTTATAACACGAGGATTTAATTGGTTAGCGATACTATTACTATTTCTATTCTTAGGCTCTGCATTTACTAAATTTAAATCAGATTACAAAAGAAGGATAGGATTAAAACATGAACAGCGTACCATAAAAAACGTTGTATCAAACGGAATAGTACCAGTAGTAATGGCCTTATTTGGAAACTATGCTGGATTTATAGGAGCTATAGCTACCGCCACTGCAGATACAATGGCAAGTGAAATCGGAGTTCTTAGTAAACCTATTCTGATAACCAGCAGAGAACATGTGAAACCAGGTACTGATGGAGGTATATCACTACTTGGAACTGCGGCAGGTTTAATCGGAGCATTCATAATAGGATTAGCAGCTTATTTAATAAATGTATCTCCAGAATTTACCACTAGCATACTGATAGCATTATTTGCGGGAATGATTGGCTGTTTTGCAGATAGTCTTTTAGGTGCAACATTAGAACGTAGTGGACTTTTTAACAATGAGCATGTTAACCTATCTGCCACAATAATTGGAGCATTAGTTGGTATCATTATAATAACTTTGGGAGCATGAAAAAAATGAAAGGAATTATATTTGTAATTGATGGAATGGGTGATCGCCCAGTTAAAGAATTAGACAACAAAACACCATTAGAAGCTGCAAATACACCATACATGAACAAAATGGTTGAAGAAGGTATAACAGGAATTATGGACACCATAAGACCAGGTGTTAGACCAGGTAGTGACACTGCTCACTTAACTTTATTAGGATATGACCCATATGAAGTATATACAGGTCGTGGACCATTTGAAGCAGCAGGAGTTCATGTAGAAGTAAAACCAGGTGACATCGCATTTAGATGTAACTTTGCTACAGCAGAAGATGATTTAACAGTTATTGATAGACGTGCAGGTAGGATTAGTAGTGGAACCGACAAAATCGCAGACACAATTAATCAAATGAAATTAGATGACAATGTTGAAATCATATTCAAGGAATCTGATGCACACAGAGGAGTATTAGTTCTAAGAGGAAAAGGATTATCTGATAAAATTACAGATGCAGATCCAAAACATGAAGGTAACAAACCAAAAACAGTTAAAGCAACAGATGATTCAGAAGAAGCAAAATACACTGCAGAACTTGTTAATGAATTTGTTAAACAATCCTATGAAATGTTAAAAGAACATCCTGTTAACTTAGAAAGAATTGAGGAAGGTAAAAATCCTGCAAACATAATTCTCCCTAGAGGTGGAGGAGAAGTACCTACCGTTGAATCATTCGAAGACAAATACGGCCTTAAAGGAGTATGTGTTGCAGAAACAGGAATCATCAAAGGTATTGCAAAAATTGCAGGAATGGACATAGTTGACATACCTGGAGCTACTGGTGGAATCACAACAGATTTAGAAAGTGTACGTGACTACATAGTTAAATATGCTAAGGATGAAAGCTATGATTTCATGCTTGTAAATGTTGACGGTGCAGACGAATGCGGTCATGATGGAGCAGCATTTGATAAAAGAGATTTCATAGAAAAAATCGATGCACTTATTATGAAAGAACTTTACGAAATCGATGATATTGTATTATTCGTTACTGCAGACCACTCAACACCAGTCGGTGTAATGGACCATACAGGAGATCCTGTACCAGTATTTATTAAAGCAGACGGATTACGTGTAGATGATATTACAGAATATGGTGAAAGACAAGCAGCAAAAGGAGGATTATGTCGTATAAGAGGTACTGATGTAATGTATATCATAAGAGACCTCATGAACGTAATCAGCAAATTCGGAGCATAAACATATTATCTCCCACATAACCCCCATTATTATAATAATCGAGATTATTTTTTCAAAATTTCTAAAACTTGTTACTAAAGGAGAATGAATATTAATGACAGAGAAGATACCAAAATTATTTGGAACATCAGGCATAAGAGGAGAGTACCAAAAAGAAGTAACACCCGAATTAGCATTGGATGTTGCAAGAGCACTGGCCAAATACATTGGTGGAAAAGGTAAAAAAGTAGTTATTGGACGTGACACAAGAACAACCGGAAAACTTCTGGAAAATGTGATGTCCGCAGGACTACAAGAGTGTGGATGTGATGTACTCCTATTAGGTATGGTTCCTACACCAACAGTAGGTTATGCAACACTAAAAAAATGTGCTGACGCAGGTATCATGATTACTGCTTCACACAATCCATCAAAATATAACGGTATTAAACTATGGAATGCTGATGGACTTGCATACAAACAGGAACAGGAAAGAGAAATTGAAAAAATAGTCCATGAAAAAACATTTGACAAAGTTGAATGGGATGAAATAGGTAAAGAGTATGATATCAGTTCATTCAAGGATGAATATGTTGATGCAATAATAAAAATTTCTGAAATAGATCCATCAAAACCATTGAAAGTAGTTGTGGATTGTGCTAGTGGTGCAGGAAGCGAATTATCACCCGAAGCACTAAGACGTGCCGGTATGGATGTCATAACATTAAATGCCCAGCCAGATGGATTTTTCCCTGGACGTAACCCTGAACCAAACAGTGCCAACCTCCAGGAACTTATGAAAACCGTGAAAGTTATTGGTGCAGATATTGGTCTTGCACATGATGGTGATGCCGACAGAATGATAGCAGTTGATGAAAATGGTAATTTATCCGACTTTGACAAGTTACTGACAATAATGGCCAAAGAATTTGGAGGAACTGTCGTTACAACCGTTGATGCCTCCGCATGCCTTGATACTGAAATGAAAAAAATGAATGGTAAAGTGCTTAGAACTCCTGTAGGCGATGTTCATGTGGCTGAATCAATAAACAAAAACAATGCAACCTTTGGTGGAGAACCTTCAGGTACATGGCTACATCCAGATTTCTGCATGTGCCCTGATGGGTTATTATCAGGTTTAAGAATAGTGAAATGTGTCCAGGATCACGGAAAACTATCCGAACAGTTAGATGCCATTGAAAGTTATCCAACAATAAGAGAAAAAGTGACATGTCCTAATGATAAGAAAAAACCTGTTATGGAATGTGTTGAAGCTTCTTTTTCTGAAGAATTTGATGACATTGAAGAAATTCTTACAATTGACGGTGTCAGATTGTCATTTACCGATGGCAGCTGGGTTTTAATAAGACCTTCAGGTACGGAACCTTATGTGAGAATTACAGCAGAAGGTAAAACACAGGAACACTTAGACCAAATCGAAGAAATATCCAAAAAATTCCTTGCAAATTTAATTTAAATATATGCAAATCCCACTTCATCCCCCTTTTTTTAATCATAATCTCATTATTTAATTTATTTGACTTTTTTTCACTACAGCAAATAAAAATACTTTATGCCATGAATAATTATTTAAAAAAATTAAATATATCCAACTATAAAAATAATAATAATTAAATAATGATTTTAGGTGATTACTAATGAAGGCAGTTATACTAACAGCTGGTGAAGGAACACGTATGCGTCCTTTAACAACTACAAGACCAAAAACTATGTTGATTACTGGTGGAAAACCATTAATACAGTACAATATTGAATCCTTAAGAGATGCAGGTATAAAAGATATCACCTTAGTTGTAGGGTATAAAAAAGAAGTTATTCAAGATTACTTTGGCGATGGTAGTGAATTTGGAGTAAATATCAATTATGCAATCCAAGACGGACAATTGGGTACTGCCCATGCTATTGGAAGTGCCGAAGAATTTATTGATGAAAGTTTTATCGTGCTTAATGGAGATATTATTGTAAGTTACGATCTTATACGTAACCTGATTGAAAAATATGCAACACGTACAAGTAATGATGTAAAATCTGTTCTTACGTTAATAGAAGTCGATGATCCATCAAGTTATGGTATTGTTTCTACTGCAAATGATAAAATTGTTGAAATTATCGAAAAACCTTCATTAGAAGACGCTCCAAGTAATTTAGCTAATGCAGGTATTTACTTATTTGGTATTGAAATATTTGATGCTATTCGTGAAACAAAATTATCTGAACGTGGAGAATATGAGATTACAGATTCTTTAGCTATTGAACTTGAAAAAGGATATGAAATTTTGGGTCTTATATCCCGTGAACCTTGGATGGATGTTGGTAGACCTTGGGAATTGCTCAAATGTAATGCAGATTTCCTTGAAAAAATGGAAGATGATATTCAAGGTGAAATCGAAGAAAACGTTACTATCCATGGTCCTGTTCATTTAGGTAAAAACAGCATCATTCGCAGTGGATGTTACATTCAGGGTCCTGTCTTTATTGGTGACAATTGCGATGTTGGACCAAACACGTATCTTAGACCTAACGCTTGCCTTTGCAATAATGTTAGCGTAGGTAACGCAGTTGAAATTAAAAATAGTATCATTATGGATGGTACTAATGTAAGTCACCTGTCATATGTTGGAGATTCTGTCATTGGAGTTAAATGTAACCTGGGTGCCGGAACTAACCTCGCCAACCTTAGATTTGACGACAAACACGTTAAAGTTAGCGTTAAAGGTGAAAGAGTGGATTCAGGTTTAAGAAAATTAGGTGCCATATTCGGTGACGGAGTAAAAACAGGAATCAATACTAGCGTAAATCCTGGAGTGAAAATAGGTAATGGTTCCTTCATAAATGCAGGATGCGTTATTTATCAGGACATAGATTCCTTTTCATTAGTAACAACAGAAACTAATTTAATCGTTAAAAAATTAAAAGAAGATGACGATTAATTTTTTAATATTCTTTTTATCCTAATTTTTAATTTCTAGTTTTAGCTTAAAAATAATTTTTAATCCTTGAACATTTATCAATAATTATTGTTTTTGATTTTTTTTATAATAATTATTTAATAATTCAATTATCATTAAGTTTAAGGTTATATTGTAATAAAATCATTTTTTAGACAAAAATTATGAAAAATTAGAAACATATTACATTAACTGATAAAAAAATATCCTATTAGGTTGATATTCGAAATATATAACAATAAATAGCCACATATCAAATAGATAGTATGAAATATATTTCCGATTAAGAAATTAATCATATTGAACCAACATCAAAAATTAGATATATATCAAAGAATTAATATATTATCTATCAAAGGCTAATTACTTAAAGGCTATAGAACATAGTAGGTGATTTAATTGAGTAAAACTATTACTATATCCCCAACATCAAGACAAGAGGGACATGCAACTTTATCTTTAGAAGTTGACGATGAAGGAATAGTAACAACCGGACGTTATTACAGTATAACCCCAGTACGTGGAATAGAAAAAATGGTCATAGGAAAAAGACCGGAATCCGCTCCAGTAATCGTTCAAAGAATATGTGGAGTATGTCCGGTTACACATACATTAGCATCAGTAGAAGCTATTGATGACTCATTAAAAATTGAAATTCCAAAAACTGCAAAAATACTCAGAGAAATGTGTTTAAATGCACATATGGTTAACAGTCACGCAATACATCATTTTTTAGTTGCACCTGACTTCGTACCATCTGAAGATTACAAACAAGTAGTTAAAAACATATCCGAGATAAGAAAACAAGCACAGTATGTTGAAGATGTTATCGGTGGCGAAGGTATACATCCATCAGATATAAGAATTGGTGGAATGGCCCATAACATTACAAAAAACACAAAAAATAAAATTAAAACCAGAATAAACGGAATAATAAAATTACTAGAAGAACACGTAGAACAAATGAAAGGATATGTTGAAGCCAAAGATTTCCCAGAAGACTTAGGAAAACACGCACAACCAGTATTAGCAACAAGCAACACTTACGGATCAAGACAAAACATATCATTACACAGTATCAACGAAATTATGCCAAATTCATGGTACGAAGATAAATACACACCACAAGAAGATGAAGAATTTGCTGACGAAACAAAAAAAGTAGCAAAGAAAATAGGAAAAGCAGCTTGTTCACAAATTCCATTATATGATAACACTCCAGTAGAAACAGGCCCTAGAGCAAGAGCAAACAAATACAGAAAATACAAAGAGGTAGGAGTTAAAGCACAACACATTGCAAGAGCCGATGAAATGATAAATTCTGCACAACGTATACTTGAATTAGTTGATCAAATAGATCCTTCGGCACAAACCATGGCCAAATATACCCTTGAAGGAACAGACCATTTAGGTATTGGTGTAATTGAAGGACCAAGAGGAACAAACTTACATACTGCTAAAATATCACAAGACGGATTTATAAGTGATTACAACTGTATTGTACCAACAACATGGAATATTCCAACAATGGGTATGGCCACTGAAGGAAATCATTATAAATATGCTCCAGATGTAATAAGAGCTTACGACCCATGTTTATCCTGTGCAACCCATATGATTGTTGTAGATGACGAAAGCAAAGAAGTACTTAAAGAAGACATGGTTCAATTATAAATGAAGGGATTGAATGTCATATTCTCATGAAAATTTAATTATTGGTTGTGGAAACACACTTTATGGTGATGACGGATTTGGTCCTGAAGTAATAAATTACATAAAAATGAACAATATCGAATTTCCCGGCGATACATGTGTAATAGATGGGGCTACAAGTGCTCCACATTACCTATTCACATTACCCGACGAAAAATGGAAAAACATAATTATAATAGATATTGCTTTAATGAATGAAGAAGTTGGAAACATTAAAGTTTTGGATTTGGATCAAATTCATGAAAAAGAAAGATACATGGATGTTCACGGATTATCAGCAACATACCCATTACATGACTTAAAAGATAAGATTAATATCAAATTAGTTGTAATTCAGCCAGAGAATATACCTCAAGAAATGGAAATGGGACTTAGCAAAACATTACACGATAAAATTCCACAAACGATAGATAAAACCATGGAAGTACTAAATTCTATGTTGAATAAATGAGCGAAATAATAGTATAATAGAAGGTGAGTACCTTGTTTGAAAAACTAAAAACTATGTTAAAATCTGAAGATAACAATTCAACAAAAACTCCTGCCAACCCTATAAAAAACGCAGGAAACAAATTAAAAATTGGATATATTCATCTTTCAGGATGTACTGGAGATTTAATGTCCTTTACTGAAAATTATGATGAACTGGTAGACTTGCTTGATGCTGTGGATATAGTTTATGGACAAACATTAGTAGACTGCTGGGAAATGCCTGAGATGGACATAGTCCTGATTGAAGGATCAGTATGTCTTGAAGACAAACATTCCATTAAAGAACTCAAAGAAGCTAGAGAAAAATCAAAACTACTCGTAGCATTAGGTTCATGTGCATGTACAGGTGGTTTTACCGTTTATGCCAAAGGAGGTCAAAAAGCACAACCTCAACACTCATCCTTTTTGTCATTACAACACCTTGTTAAAGTTGATATGGCAGTACCAGGATGTCCACCATCCCCCCAAATAATTAAAAAAGTAATATTGGCTGCAGTCAATAACGATTTAGATTATCTTGCACCATTTATGAAATTTACTGAAAATGAGGATGCCTGTGGATGTGACTTACAAAAAAGAATCGTCAATCAATCAATTTGTATTGGATGTGGAGCATGTGCAGCAGCCTGCCCTACAAGAGCCATGACAATGAAAAATGGAAGACCATCATTCAACTGTGACAGATGTGTAAAATGTGGTTTATGCTACTATCAATGCACACGTAGCTGGTGGCCAATGGACCAAATTAAAAAAGAAATGGGATTAGAATAAGGAGAGGATTAGACATGATAAAAGATTCAGTTCTAGGACCACATCAAGAAATTATAACAGCACGAGCAACTGACAAAAAAATATTAAATAAAGCACAAGATGGTGGTATCATAACCGCTTTGTTTGTATATGCTTTAGAAAATAACATCATTGACGGAACCATCATAGCAGGAGATGGAAAAGAACCTTGGAAACCGGAACCATTAGTTGCAACAACAAAAAAGGAAATACTTAAAAGTTCAGGTACCAAATACACCATGTGCCCAAATCTTTCAATGATAAAAGAAGCTACACGCAGTTATGGTCTTGAAAAAATAGGAACCGTCGGAACACCATGCCAAATTATGGGAATTCGTAAAATGCAAACATATCCTATGGGATTAAGACACGTTACCGATAAAATAGCTTTAATAGCAGGTATCTACTGTATGGAAAACTTCCCTTACGATTCATTGAAAGCATTCATCCAAGATAAAGCAGGAACCACCCCATCCAAAGTTACAAAAATGGATATTTCAAAGGGTAAACTCTTTATCAGAACATCCGATGACGTGACTGCAATCCCTATAAAAGAAACTCATGGTTATGAACAAAGTGGATGTCAGTACTGTATGGATTATGTGGCAGAATTATCTGATTTTTCATGCGGATCTGTTGGAGCCAAAGATGGCTGGTCAACAGTCATTAAACGTACAGATATAGGATCATCACTCATTGACAGAGCTATTGAAGATAATGTTCTTGAAGTTGTTGAAACAGATGAAGGAAAATTTGGTTTGGGAATGCTTAGAAAATTAGCTACCAACAAGAAGAAAAAACGTCAAAAAAATATTGATAACGCACTAGATATTGGATTGGAAGTTCCATTCACAAGATCCGATCTTAAAGAAGATGTTTTAGAAAACAGATAACCCTCCATTTCATTCTTTTTTTTATTGAATTTATATTAACTATTTTTAAATACTGTTTAATCCAAAAAATACAATTATGTTAATTATTTATAATTTAAATAATATACTTAACAATTATTATAATACTTAATTTTAAAAACGGGACTATATACCATGAGTTACAGGACAAGACGTGTTTTGTTTAGTGCACCACTTTTTGCAATTTTAGAATTTTTCTTATTGAAATACATTTTTTCATTGTTTGGCGGAATAAATGATGTTTATTTATTATTGATTGTATTTTTATTATTCTTGTTACAGGTAATACCCATGTTTTTTGAGGAAAAAAAATCAACTGCAGCAGGTCGTTTATTCTCAACCATCTTTGGAATATGGGAATGGTTTTTGGTGATGTTGTTGATAGATGCACTTTTAATATTCATTATTGGTAGATTTATAACAATTTCTACAGATGTAATCTTATTTTCACTGCTGATAATATTATTGGTGGGGATTTATGCTTATTACAATGCACACCAGATAACTGTTAAAGAAAAAACATTAGAATTTGATAATTTGGATAGGGATTACACCATTGCACATTTATCTGATGTACACTTTGGTTCTGTACGACATAAACAAATTATCAAAGATCTCAGTGAGAAATTAGATGAGTTGTCAGATATCTGTGATTTGATAGTTATTTCAGGTGATCTTGCTGACGGTTCATGTGCTGTGGAAGAGGATGATTTTACATACTTGAAAAATGTGAAGACACCCATAATCTTTACATCGGGTAATCATGATTACTATCCGGGATTGGAAAGTGTACATAAAGCTTGTGAAAATGCTGGAATAATTATATTGGAAAATGAAGGAATGGTATTTGAATCTCTTAACATTTATGGTTTGAGTTATAGTTTTAGTGATATTTCCATGCCTTCTGTTGAAGATTTGAAAGAATTTATCAGAGAAGACAAAGTCAATATTATAAATTACCACGTGCCTAACGGATGGACCTACCTATCTGATTTGGGTTTTAACCTTCAATTATCCGGACATACACATGGTGGTCAATTTTATCCTGTTACATTTTTAGGTAATTTAATATATGAAGGTCATAACATGGGATTATTTAAAAAAACCTATGAAAATGATAAAAAACATTATTTGCATGTTACCACAGGTGTTGGATCAATGGACATACCTATGAGATGGGGAACAAAGTCAGAAATTGTTTTGTTGAATTTAAAAAATAAAAATAATTAATATTAAAAATTATGAAGTATTATGAAGTGGTTTTTTTTATATTTTAAGCTATTTAAAAAATATAAATATTTTTAGGTATACCTAAACCTTTATATACTATGGAGTACAACATTTAATTGACTAAGAAGTTTAGGTTATCCTAAAAAAATTAGCCATATACTTATATCCTACTTCTAGTCAAAACGAGTTAAAACAAAAAGACGATAAAACATTCTATTAAAAGAAAAAAGAACTATTACTCCTACAATAAAAATAGTTTAAAAAAATTAAATCACCTATTAAGAGAAACTTTTAAAAGAAAAAAAGTCTATAACTCACCACTCCTTATAAAAAAACATAATATAACTTGTAATAAGGCAAAGAAAATAAAAAACTCCCTACGACTCTCAAAAACATCCTACAAGAGTCGAATACGAATTATTTTCTTTAACATTATTCTATTTTTTTAGAAATTATTTTCAATTAAAAAATTATATTGTTTCAATTTTTCATCACAAACATCATAATTAGGAAATTCCCTTCGGATTATCTCAAAAAACTTGTCACTGTGATTTAAAACAATTATATGTGCCATTTCATGATAAACAATATATTCAACCAGCCTATCTGGAAGAAAAGATAAGTTTTTAGACAATGTCACATTTCCCAAACTGCTACAACTACCCCACTTATAGACAGTATCCCTAAATTGAAGGCGGTTAACTTTAACATTTAAAATTTTCTCATATTTTTCAACATAAACATCCACCAAATCTCTTAATTCAGACAAAGTCCTGTGAACCAGGTGCATATCCCTAGTTATATTTGACAAATGCTCTTTTTCTTTGTTATATTCAATTATCTTCTTATAAATCCAGGAGTCTTTTTTATGAATCGTTTCTTCAATATCCACTTTGCTTCTTTTTGGTAAAATTATAAGCAACTTTCCTCTCTTTAATTCATAACGTATGTACTTAACTTTACGATAATCAACAGAATATTCCACTTCAATATCCCTTATTTTAATTTTATGTGATTGCCTGTTTTTCATAATTATCCAACTATTATACTATTACTGTTCCATAGCTAATAAGGATTTTCGAATTTGGCGTTATTGAAAATAAAAAAAAATAATAAGAAAATAAAACCATATATTATAAATAATTAAATTTTTTTATAAATTCAGACAGTAAAAAAAAGGGGAATAATTATGAGTAACGTTAAAGAAGTTGATGTGTTAGTTATAGGTGCGGGTCCTGCAGGTTCTATGGCAGCAAGAGAAGCCAGTAAAAATGGGGCTAAAACTTTAATAATTGATAAAAAATCCGAAATCGGAACTCCAAAACGATGTGGGGAAGGAATTATGGACGGAGTTCTCGAAAAAGTAGGCATTGAAGCTGATGAAAGATGGATTGCTCGCCACATAGATGGTGCAAGACTTGTTGCACCAGACAACACAAGTGCATGGTTTACTTCAGAAACCTTGGAAAAACCTGCTACAGGAATTATACTTGAACGTAAAGTATTTGATAAACATGTTACAATGGATGCTATACGTAGTGGTGCCGAAGTAATGATTAAAACGGAAGCTACAAACATAACAAGAGAAAATGATTACTTATTAATAGACATCACCAGTTTCAATAATCAATACGATCAAATTAAGGCAAAAATAGTTATTGGTGCCGATGGTCCGGAAGGTCGTGTAGCTTCCTGGATAGGACTTAACACGAAAGTTCCACTTAGTGAAATGGAATCAGGAGCCCAATATGAAATGACAAACCTAAACATGGAAAAAAATGATACCATCGAATTCTACTTTGGAAGTGTGGCTCCAGGAGGTTATGCATGGATTTTCCCGAAAGGGTATGATAGTGCCAATGTAGGTATTGATGTTTCAGGAATCAAAGGGGAAAAAACAGCTCTTGAATATCTTGATGATTTTGTAGCAAACAATGAAGAAACTAAAAATGGACAGATAGTTGAAGTCAATGTGGGCGGAAATCCATTATGCGGAATCTTTGATAAAATCATTGCCGATAATTTCATGCTTGTAGGTGATGCTGCAGGTTGTGTAAGTCCAATCACAGGTGGTGGAATTGACACCGGCCTTGAAAGCGGTATGATTGCAGGCCAAATTGCAGCAAAGGCTGTGAAGGAAAACAACGTTTCTGAAGAGAATTTACAGGAATACGCTGATTATATCAATGAACACATCGGAAAGAAATTTAAGAAATTAATCACAGTCAGAGATTTCATATACAACCTCGAAGATGAAGACATGAATGAATACATAGGTGCAATTGCTAATGCAAACATTTCCAAACTTTCTACAAAAGCATTACTTAAAGCTATGATCAAGGTTTCACCTAGAAAATTATTAAAATTACGTAAGTTACTATAAACTTATTTAATTCCTCTTTTTGTAATAATTATCCCTTATAAATCCTTGACTTAAACAGGCATATATCTTATCAAATCCCAATCTTCTATTTTATCCCTATTTTCAGATTCCACCTTTTGACCCAATAGATTTAATGTTCTTAATCCCCATCTCAAATCAGTATAATTTACGGCATACTCACTTATTTTCATGATTTGATTGTCCTGTATGACACCTTTTTTAAATCCAAAATCACAACGGTATTTTAATATTGAATACATTTCATCCACAGTATAATCCTTAAACTCTATTTCATTACATTGTAATACACTTTGAGCATTCTTTTCCAATGAATATTTGAAGGAGATGTTATTTACAATAAGTATTATTGCCATGTTAGAATGATAAAACTCATTAGCCCTTAACAGCTCGTTAATCAATTTATTTGAATCACGTTTTGGAAGGTAATTAAGATCATCCATCACCAATATAAATGATTCTTCCTCTAATTTTTCCATTATTTCCTCTTGAATAATTTCAGTACCTATGTTGTTCTGAGGAACATAACCAAATAACATCTTGAACATTTGAAAATAACATTTCCTTGCAGTGTTTTGAATATTACAATTAATATAACATGTTTTTATATTTGTAAACTGTTCAATTTCCATCAATGCATGTTTAATAACTGTTGTTTTTCCAGAACTTGAATTTCCCATTATTATCGTGTTTAAAACTTTATTATTTGTTAACAAAGGTTTTATATTTACTAAAATACTCCGTAATTCTTTATCTCTGCATTGTATTATCTCTGGAAAGTAATCTATATTGAATATTTCTTGATTTTGGAATATTGAATTATCATTATTTAGTATTTCTTCAAATATACTCATATCCATCACTACTTTCTTCCATCATTCCAGCCAAATAAGTTAATCTTGCATATTGATTATTAGTAAAATATCTTATTTAAAAGAAACCGGGTCCTGATAACTACTGAAGTATTTCGTTATACACAAAAATAATAGACCCCCCCCCTCTCCCCCAGAGAGTGAGAGAATGAGTGTCAGAGAGTCTTCAAATCATTTATAAAGAACAATCATTAAATAATAACACATATCAACATACGATTTCCAATATTAATTAGAAAAACATAGTATTAAAAGAAAAAAATGGGAAAGGAGGACAATAAAATGAAAAAAAATATGAAAAAATTTGAAAAAAAAACTTTGAAAGTTAATGAGACAAATGACATCGATTCAATAATTGAAATATTTCAAAGGTTTGGAAACGAATACGAAGTAAAAATTACAAAGCTAGATGATAACATACAGTATCAAACAAAGAATACCAAGATAACGCAAAGCCATACAAGCACAATATCACAAACAGATACAGATAAAATGATTAATAAACTGAAAAAACAGCAGGGAAAAATTACATTAATCATAATAGAAGACACGAAACGAAATAACCACACCGAAGTGAAGAAAAAAATAAACATCTTAAACAATTTAGAAAATGTGACGGCAAAAATAATCAAAAAGAAAGATACGTTTAATGTACTGGATAAGCTAATAAAAGAGGCATAATATGAATTACGAAAACATATTCTTAAAAAATGGAAGATATGTTATTAAAAAGAAGATTTACTGCAAAGAAATTACATATGGAACATTCAATAATTTAACGAAAGCCATTGAACAAAGAGACATCCTCATAAAAAACAGATGGCATAAAAATGCAACGACAAAATATCCTAAAAAACAACATTTCCCCAAATATGAGGTAAAAAAAACAGAGGATGGATATTTAATATTGAACAAGAAAATAGGAAGAGCTTTTGGAACATATAAAAACTATGAATATGCCCGGCTAATAAAAAGGATATTGCCATTTTATGGAAATAAAGTCAATATAGAAAAAATAGAACAAATTGCTCATAAAGAATTTTACAAACATATCTCATACAACAAAAGAATCTCCAAATATCATGTTATTTACAAGGGTTTTGTCCGAAGCACACACGATAGGTTAGATGATGCTCTTTATGAAAGAGATTTAATTAAAAAATCAGATAATGAGGAAGTAAGCTATGAAGATCCAACCATAGTTCATGATTATAAAAGTGAGAAATTGCCTTCATTTGAATATGAATATGAGAACATAACTTACGGAAAGAAAATGAAGAACAGATACATACTAGAAAAACAGATACGTAATCAGAAAATAATAATCGGTTCCTACCCAACATATGATTTAGCCCGCTTAATAAAAAGACATTTAGATAATAAAAAATGGAATTATTCCGAAGTTTATCACATAATAAAAAGCACAATAACCATTCATAAAAGAGACAAACACATACGCGAGCATGATGGGTATTTTTATATAGAAGTCTTAAAAGATGATGAAAAAATTATCTATGCCAAATATAAGGATATTGATTTAGCCCGTTATGTGAAAAATAATCTGGTCAGGACCAATTGGCGTAAGAAGTTCATAAAAAAATTTGAGAAAAAATATTTTTTAAATAAAATTGAAACCGAATATTACTATGATTCAACGGATTTTTTCATGGAAATATC
>DUHK01000016.1 GCA_013330915.1 Methanosphaera sp.
TGGAAACAAGTTTTTGTCATTGTATTATTTTTTTATTACTCGTTGTTTTTCTATGTTTGTACAAAGGTACTTCTTTTATTTCATAGGACAAAATATTTCACAAGAAAATGGTTCATTCAGAATCGTCCCCAGCTTTCGCAATATTTAATTTAGTTATTTGTTTTTGTTTTGCGAATCATTCGAAATATTACGAGGTATATTAATTCTCCCATGAATTACTAACAGAATAAAAACAAATATATAAATCATATTCTCTACATTACTAAAATCAAGAAACCATTTTCTTGACATTACTCTGCCGTCTGTACTCATTACAAAATAGTTATTTGTTAACTTATAAGCAATAGTAAAGTAAATGTAATTAAGTAATGAAGGAAGTAGAGATACTATAATCTCATAATAGATATTACCTAATATTTTTGTATTGATTTTAAGAATATGAACTAAGGTTAGCACAAGAGTATAGATAGGAGACCAAATAAAAAATGTTACAATAATACCTACCCCCATTGCATAGGAGTCAAAAACAAAATTTGCGCTAATCCAAGTCAAAATGAGGCAACAAATGGAGCATACTACATAAAAGTGTAAGATTTTACCAATAGTTTTCATTATAATAATTTTATGGGTGCATAGGACCTATACCTTTAATCATGGGGTCGGTTCTAGTGATCATTAGGTCAGACAAGTCACGCAGGTCCCACACCACATTCTTGGCAGACTCGTTATTTAGTTCGTACTCCACTAATTGCTTGGTGATGTCGTCACCAATGCGCAGAGTATGGATGCCTGTTATGTTCTGGGCATGACTCTGCAAACAAGTCAGAGTCAGTATAATGGATAATAATATCTGTTTCATCTTTCTTGGTTTAAATAATGTTTATTAACGTCTTTTGTTATACAAATTGATGGGCCTAGAAGTCGATTATTCAGAACAGATTTTCCTTTTTTTTATACATATATTTATAATACATACACATATAAGTATTACACTAAGTGACACATATAGATTGGTTACTGTAACAATACTTGTAAATTGCTTCTTTCCAAATAGCCAAATAGGAAATCTAAATAAGGTGTTTCCTTCGTAAATAACTAAATTGTGTGATTTAATATGAATATGATAATATCCCAAGGCAACACAGAAAATAATAAAAATGAAGTATATGATACTAGAGATTAAATTGCATTTAATAAATTTACAATTTCTTATTTTTATTAATTCATAAAACAATATCATTATATTGACGATAATTGCTATAATTATTACGTCATATACTTGTGAGACTAAAGGCAATCTCCTATCCTCCATATTTGAATTAAAATCTAATAAAGGTTCATATTGCAAATTTCTTTCAAACCATGTAATCCAAAAGATAACTGCAAGATTAATTATTATTAGAATTGTGGTTCTATTTTTCAACAGATTTTTAAGGATTGATTTCATATTTTAATATTGTTTCCGTAAATACTTATTAAACCATCCAACCCGTTAGGATCCAAATACTTTATTGGATTATCCTTACAATACACATACGGACTGATACCATAGTATTCTTCGCACAAGGGGTCAATAGCATTCCATGTCAGCAGGATGGGGTCGTACATACGGGCACCGTAGTCGTACCATTTCAGTCCGTGCATCAAGTCCAGTTCCTTGCCGTTGTATTTGTATCGCTGGATGTCACCGTTGGTGCTCTCACCCATCAGACCACCGTAAGGATAGTAGTGGTTGACCTGCTCCACAGTGCCACTTGCATTGACTACCACACGGTTGTTTCCTAAATGATCTTTCAGGTAGAAGTGATATTGTGGTGTGGAGCCGTTGAAGGTGACATCCATCGCACTACAATTCAGCATTGCAGTGAGTATTGTCAGTAGTATGTATATGAGTCGTCTCATTTATTTTCCTGCAAATGTATGTCTTTTATTTCGTTCTACAAAATATTTGGACAGGAAAGTGGATCATTCAGAGTCCCCAGCTTTCGTCCCCCGTCGTCAATATCACCAATCTTCGGTCTTAGATACACACCCTTCGGGGTTGCCAAAATACTCAGCGCAAAAAAAGAACTGAACAGTAAAACAAGTATTCTTCTCATATCTCCATTTTATGTTAAAAGGTTAATGCTGCAAAGGTATGGAAAGATTATAAAAGGAATTTAGAAGATGAGCAATATTTTCTCACTCATTTCTCACTTGCAATAACTGTCTATAAATCAAAACATTAAGACGGAAGTGTAACCTTAAATGTTACAGAAATTAAAAAACAGCAGTAATAAGGTGATCAAAATCTTCCGCTTTGCCGTCTCTGCTGAATAGTTTTTGTAATAAGTTTCTGCGTAATTTATTGGCATATGCAGACGATATGCTTAGCATATTGCATAAATCAGAAGGTTTGAAATGGAGGCGGATCAGAATACATGCATTGTATTCATTTATATTAAGTGAATGACTCTTCGATAATAATAGCTGATGGAATTGTGGAAACAAGTCGAATGCGATAATACGTATCTCTTTCCATTCCTCATCCGTTGGTAATTGTCCCTTGGCAGAAAGAAAGGTGAACCTCTGGTAAATTGGAGATGCTATTAACTGGGCTTCCTGCATTTCCTGATATCCTTTTGTCT
>DUHK01000080.1 GCA_013330915.1 Methanosphaera sp.
CTTTCATCATAGATGTCACCAACGGATTGAATTTCCAGGAAGTGGTTTCCACTACCAAGTGAACCTAACTGAGGTATTCCTCTTCTTTTTGCTTTGGTACTTACCTGGTCAGGGTCTGCTCCTGCCATACATCCGTTTTCCTCCAGGAACTTAAGGTCTTCTTCCCATCCGTAACCATTTTCTATAGCCCATGTTGCACCATTTAAAAGCACGTCATCGATTTCACTTTCTTTCAAATGTTTTATACCGTTACTTCCAAGACCGGAAGGTATTTTTTTGAAAAGTTCATCAACCAGTTCCTGCATGTGTGGTCTGACATCCTCTTCTGTAAGGTTTGTTTTTATAAGTCTTACTCCACAGTTGATGTCAAAACCCACTCCGCCAGGACTTATGACTCCATTGTTTTCTGCAAATGCTCCTACTCCACCAATACTAAATCCGTATCCGAAGTGTATGTCCGGCAATCCGATTGATCTTTTTTGTATACCTTCAAGACAGGCCACATTGGCAACCTGGTTAATAGCACTGTCTTCAATTGTTTTTGCTGATTCATCATCCAAATATATACGAGCAGGCACTCTCATATCTTTTCTGGCAGATGATGGAATCTCATAAACGCCATCTCTTATTTTTTCTAAATCCGCTTTACCTACCATTTTTTTCACTCAATTTATAATAATTAATAATTTTATCTTTTTTGATATTGTCTAAAATTTTATCTATTATTAATCTATGTTTTTAACAATACATTTAATTTATGATTATAAATCCACTATGAATCTTATTTTAATATTGTCTTCTTCCTGCACTATCTCCATTTCATGGTAAGTTATGGCTTTGACTTCCGTTTTATAATTGTATATACTGGTATCATAAGTGTCTCCAACCACACTTCCTTCTAATTTATAGCATGTGTCATTGTTTGTAATGGTGATGTTGTATTGTGATGCTATGAAATTTTCACTATCCAGTAAAATCAGAAGTTCTGTTATCCAGTCATATAATAGGCCGTATTCATCTTCTGATTCAATAGTAATATTTTTTGTTGTTTTTTGCTCGATTTTTTCGATATCTGTTATTATGTTTAATGTTCCCAGTGCAGCATTTATGAATGCTTCCGTGATGTTTTCGGAATTTACTTCAATTCCAATGTCCGCAGTAGTGTCAAAATATTTAAAATTGGAGTTGTGTTCTGTCATGTTTTTTATTTATGTACTTTTTAGTTGTTACTTTTATTGTGGGGAATAATTTTTTATTTTTTTTAGAATTTTTGCAAAAAGATATTTTTCCTGATTTCGGCTATAAAAATTTGTAAAAATTTTGTTTATTCTTGAAAAACTTATATTCTCTTTATTTCACATAAAATCTTTTTTATATATTTATTTTTATGAATTATTTATTGTTAATTATTTTTACAAGTAAATATATTATTTTAATTCTTATTTTTGAATGTATTTTATGATTTTTACTTTATTTGGTGTGAATTTGTTTTGATGTCCTTTGTTTTTTCTTTATCTGATTTTAATTGTTTTTTGTTTATTTTTTGATTTTCAGTACTTATCATTTGCCCCCTATCTTTTCATGGATTTTTATTAATTTTTATATTTTATTTATTACTTTTTGGTGTAGTTTTCATCTTCCCTTGCCTATTAGTTATCATTAACCCCCATTTTTTTTAATACTTTTATGGGAAAAATGTATTAAACTTTTGTTTTCCAGTGGTTTGTTTTCATCATTTTATCCATTACTTCTCAATGCCCCTCATGATTACTTTTCACTTCCACCCACCATTACTTCTCAAGACCCCTTATTACTTCTCAAGACCCTTAAGATGCCCTTTATATTAACACAGGTACATAGAAAAAGTATGGAAACATGATTAAATCCGTTGAAAAAACCATCTCCTCGGATTATTTTTTTTATAGTAATAGGTGATAAAAATGTTTGAAAACATGAGACGTAATAAAATAAGAACACTCGAACCAAAAAGAAACGTAATTGTAAATGATATCAACATAAAAGATTATGATCTTGCATCAGTATCAACAATCATAGCAGTGTCATCAATATTTCTACTTTCAATGAAACTTGTTGTACTTGCAGTATAAAAAATTATTATTCAAAAACATATCTCATACAATCTGGGGGTATAACATTGTCCACATCAAAAATCATAAAAAATGAAAACAAAAACAAGAGTACAAAAAAGAAAACGGATCAAAAAAATAATAAAATATTCGATTCAATTCTCCTAAACGACTATTATATAATTTATTAATTATTTTTTTTTAATAAAGGAATCTGTAGAAATCCTTTGAAAAATCCACCCATATGAATATAATTACAGAGTCTTCTAATTGATATATCGGACTCTACTCTTTTTACCAGGTAAATTATTTCTAATTTCCTTGCCGTCAAATCTTAATGAAATGTATCTGGAATTACCTTTCTGACCAGAACCCGTATATGTTGTGTCAATCAATCTAAGAAACTCCAATTTATTTATAAGTCTGTTGTATGTTGCATAACTAATCTTGTTTTCACGATTATATGCCTTGTACAAGTCACCGGAAGTAATGTTTTTCTCGTTAATTCTTGTAATGAATTTTAATAGTTTCTGTTCCTTTTCACTTAGAGTGTCGAGAATATAACTTAAACTGATTCCACTGGCTGATTCGATTGCCTTATCAACATCTTCTTCGGAAATTATACGGGAAGCGTTTACCTCCGCGTTGTTTCCACTTGTACGAAGTAAATCTATACCAAGGCGCAAATCACCATTTTCAAAGGTGTAATCTGTAATCTTCTCTATGAGCTCGTCACTAATTACGTTAGGGAAAAAACCAAGTCTGGCTCTTTCTTTCAGAATCTTGAAAGTTTCCTCATAGTTATATGGGTTGAAGTTTATTTCGGTAGCATTGAATATGGATCCTACATTCTTATCCAGCACATATCTAAAATCAATATCTGATAAAACAGCCAATATGCCTGTACGTACGCTTTCAAATGACTCATGTGCACGTAAAATGTCATAAAACACTTCACTAATTATGTTTCCCTGGAATAAATGGTTGATGTCATCTAAAGCCACAATCAAAGCCTTATCTGAATCATATAATTCATTCATTATGTTGTTGTAAACCCGTGCAAACGGCACACCCGTTTCTGGAGGTGCGTGTCCGAATATCTTTTTGTGTATCTGTGAGAATATATCAAACTTTGTGGAATGTAATTGACAGTTTATGTATACACAAATCAGTTCGTCCTCACAGTCACTTTCGGCCATTTCGAATAATTTCTTTATTGCAGTTGTTTTACCTGTTGCAGGCGGACCGAGGATGAGATTGTTGATAGGTTTACCCTTTTTTAAAGCAGGTCTTAATGAAAGCGCCATTTCTGCCATTTGAGGTTGTCTTAACTTGAAGTTTTCAGGCAGATAATCTGAATTGAATACTGTCATGTCCTGAAATATTGTCTCATCGTACATTAGAAAATCGTTTAGATCCATTATTTTTTCTCCTCCGTTATCATATAATGCTACCAATCGCAAATGATATGAATGCAATTAACATAGCTATTTTCATAAGTTTCGATACTTTATGTAAATTTTCCTTGGATTGACTTTTAAGTGCTAAAATTGCCGAATATATGAAGATTATGTCGGCCACTAGAACAATTATCAGGTAGACCAATGAAAATACATTATAAATATATAATATGGGACTGAGTAGGCAAGTCAATATATTTAGTATCACTGCAATTTTCACTGCATTCATTACACCGTATTTTATGGGAAGAGTGTTGGCGTTTTCTTTCTTATCTCCTTCAATGTCTTCTGCATCCTTGATTATTTCACGTGATAATGTCATGAGAAATGCGAAGAATCCCAGAAATATTCCCAGATTCACATCACCTGTAATCAGTCCACCATAAACAAATGTCAGACCGGTCAGTAATGCCACGCAGATGTTTCCTATAAGACATCTTTGTTTAAAATCATATGCATAAAGAATCATAAGGATTGAACAGACTATTACCGTAACACCATTTTCAAATGATATCATAAATCCCATAATTGTCGCAACTAAAAAAAGTATAAGACTGTAATACAGGGCATTTTTTAGCTTGATTCTACCAGATGGTATGGGTCTTTCCGGTTTGTTGATTTTATCTATTTCACAATCACAATAATCGTTAATAGTATTGCCGGCACCAGTTGCTAAAAAAACACTAACAGCACCCAATATAATTCCCATAGAATAAGTTTTACCAATAATAGCCATCAGGACAACTGCAATGAGTGCCATAATAGCATTACCTGGTCTAAGAATTTCAATATATGAGTTCATAGTTTAAATCACTTAAGTATTATATTATTAATAATATATGTGTTACTTATTTTAAATTTTTTTTTTCAATCTATGTTTATAATATATTATTAATGACAAGGTCCTGATTTTTTTTGATGCATTTTTTTATGGGGAGGACCATGCCAATGTTACTTTGTTGTGGTTAGTTTTTCACATTTCCGTCCTTTGTTATAACATGTATATTTTAATGTTTTTTTGTAAAATTCCTTCCTTTGACTTTTTTTTATTTTCTCTTTTACTAAAGTTTATATATATTGATGAACATAGTATTAAATAACTAATTTTTAACATACTTAAAACTGTGAGCGAATGAGTATCACTCATTAAGGAGTTTTAAATTAGAATATTTTTTATTATATAAAATTATATTTTAGTAGAATGGTCATTTAATCAGACAACGAAGTGTCAAATGATTGTATGTGGATTTTTTAATTTATTATAATTTCTATTGAATTGTTTGTCATGGGTATGGATGGTTAAAAAACCAGATGATAATTGGAGGACAATTAAATGGCAAATTCAGTATATGTAAAATTTGAAGTACCAAAAGAAATAGCTGATAAAGTTTACGAAGCTTTAGAAGTAGCAAGAGACACAGGTAAAATTGGAAAAGGAACTAACGAAGTTACTAAAAACATTGAAAGAAACAATGTTGCATTAGCAGTAATTGCTGAAGATATTGAACCAGCAGAAATTGTTGCACACTTACCTATCTTAGCAGAAGAAAAAGAAATTCCTTACGCATACCTTCCAACCAAAGAAGAATTAGGAGAAGCTGCAGGACTTAAAGTTGGTACCGCATCCGCATGTATCATTGATGCTGGTGAAGGTCAAGAATTAGTAAACGAAATCGTTGAAAAAATTGCAGAACTCAAAAACTAATCTGATTGGAGTAATATATTAATAAATAATCAATCTTACTTAGAAGTTGGAACTCTTAGCAGTTATTTAAATTTTACAATGATTAAAAGATAAGTTAATATAATAAATTGAATATTCATTTATGGGTATACTGATTTAGAAGAAGTATTCTTTCTATTAATTTATTTTAAATAATTCTAGTGTCACTTCGGTAATTTATTTTTTATTTAACCAATCAAAATATATAAGGTGATTATATGGAAGACGGTACTCCAGCTGAAGTTATTGAAGTTTTAAAAAGAACAGGAATGACTGGAGAAGTAATGCAAGTAAAATGCAGAATACTTGATGGAAGAGATAAAGGAAGAATACTCACTAGAAACGTTATGGGCGCTATCAAAGAAGGCGACATTTTAATGTTACTAGATACAATAAGAGAAGCTAAAGAAATCAGAACTCCATAGGTAGGGAGTCTTTGATTAACAATTTTTTTTATTGTAATGATTATTCTTTTATTACAAGAGAATTTTTAGGAGTTTAAAAATGAGAACATGTTCATTCTGTGGAGAAGAAATTCCAGAAGGTACAGGTAAAATGTATGTCCGTAGAGATGGATCAATTTCTTTCTTCTGTAGCAGTAAATGTGAAAAAAACAATAAACTTGGTAGAATTCCAAGAAAAGTTAAGTGGGTTAAACAATGAGACAAAGAACTTTCGCCATGTTAAAACCTGATGCAGTCAAAAGAAGATTAACAGGTACAATTTTATCAAGATTTGAACAACGTGGTATTAAAATAATAGCAGCTAAAACTCTTATGATTTCAGAAGAGCTTGCAAAAACTCATTATGGTGAACATAGTGAAAAACCATTCTTCAATGACTTAGTTTCATACATCACATCCGGACCTGTATTTGCAATGGTCTTAGAAAGTGATGATGTAATAGCTCAAGTAAGAAAAATGGTTGGAGCAACAAATCCTAAAGAAGCAGATGTTGGCACAATCCGTGGAGATTATGCAATAGACCTTGGTCGTAACGTTATTCATGCTTCAGATTCTGAAGAATCAGCAGTAAGAGAAATAGGTTTATTCTTCGATGAATCAGAATTCTGTGATTATGAATTACCTGATGAAGATATTATATATGAATAAGAGCCATAAGAATATAATTTCTTTTATTTGCTCTTTTTGCTATTGTAATAATATAATTAGTAATATTGAAGTTTAGTATTTTTTAATCAATAACTTCAGAAACCCTAACAATATTTATTTTAATTTGCGCAAATAATAAAAAAATAAAATTTTTGTTGATTAATTAGGATAATTTCAATATTCAAAATAAGTACGTGTTCTACACTAATGATAATAAAAACAAGCTATTGTAAAGTTTTTTCAGAGAACATTCAAACGAATATATTTTCAGTATTTCAGATATCAGATATGGCAATAGAACATTCTTATTTAACCTACTGTTAAATATTATGTAATATAATTTGAATCCCATATTTTGTGGGAGATAAAAGTTTTTTTATGGGGATAGTAAAATGGAAACTAGATCACCTATAGTGTCAGTTTTAGGTCATGTGGACCATGGTAAAACTACTCTTCTTGATCATATTAGGGGAAGTACCATTGCATCCAAGGAAGCTGGTGGAATCACTCAGCACATTGGTGCAACTGAAATACCTATGGATGTTATTTCATCAATATGTGGTGAATTTCTTGAAAAAATGAAAATAGAAGATATGTTGCCAGGATTATTCTTTATTGACACGCCAGGTCACGAAGCTTTCACGACGCTACGTAAGCGTGGTGGTTCATTGGCTGATTTGGCTATTTTAATAATGGATGTTAATGAAGGTTTTAAACCTCAAACATATGAAGCTTTAAATATTTTAAAATCATCAAAAACACCTTTTGTAGTGGCTGCCAACAAGATAGACAGGATTGCTGGTTGGAATTCTACTGAAAACGCTTCATTTACTGAAGTAATTCAAAATCAACATTCCAAAGTCGCATTCGACCTGGATCAGAAACTGTATGAAATTGTTGGAACATTACACGAGGAAGGATTTGAGTCTGAACGTTTTGATAGGATAAGCAATTTTGCCAGTCAAATTACAATAGTTCCTATCAGTGCTCAAACCGGTGAAGGACTTCCTGAATTGTTAACCATGCTTTTAGGTTTAGCCTACCAGTACCTCAAAGAACAGCTACAAATTGAAGAGGATGCACCTGCATCCGGAACGGTTTTAGAGATTAAAGAGGAAAAAGGTCTTGGATTAACGATAGATACCATATTATACGATGGTGTTTTATCCAAAAACGATCAAATCATGATGTTAACCAAGGACAATAAGGTAATATCTACAAAGATAAGAAGCTTGCTAAAACCTAAGGCACTTGAAGAAATCAGGGAATCCAAAACAATGTTTGAAGATGTGGACCAAATAGTTGCCGCAGCAGGTGTGAAAATTGTGGCACCTAAAGTGGATGATGTTGTAAGCGGTTCACCATTGAAAGTGGCTAACGATAACTCTTTAAGAATTGAAGAGGACTTATTGTCAGAAGTGGATAACATACGTATTCAAACCAATGATATTGGTATAATTGTTAAGGCAGACACCCTTGGTTCTCTGGAGGCACTTGTTAACATATTGGATCAAAATGACATTCCAATAAAATCCGCTGAAATAGGAGACATTTCAAGACGTGACATTATCAATGCATCAATCATGTATGAAGAGGATCCAAAGTATGGGGTAATTGTGGCATTCAATGTCAACATACTTCCATCAGCTGAAGAGGAATTAAATGGACAGGATATCCAGGTATTCCAGGATTCGGTAATTTATCAGTTAACCGAAGACTATATAGAATGGATAACAACAGCCAAGGAACGTCAGAAAAAGGAAAGATTACAATCCATTGTACGTCCATCAACCATACGTATAATACCAAAACTTGTATTCCGTAATAGTAAACCTGCAATAGCAGGTGTTGAAATAATGTCAGGTATCATTGAAAAGGGTGCCACATTAATCAATGACAGGGGAATGTATGTTGGTCGTGTAGAAAGTATGGAAGATAATGGGGAAAGCCTTCCAAAATCAGCAAGAGGTTCCAAGGTGGCAATGGCAATAGCCGATGCAACCTTCGAGAAGGACTTTGAAGAGGGCGACGTTTTATACGTAGACATGGACGAACGTAATTTCCTTGCAGTAATTAACGAATTAGGGGACAAGATGTTGGATGATGAGCTTCACACACTTGATGAGTTAAAGCAAATCAAACAACAAAGTGAAGATCCAAATTGGGGAGTTGTAAATACCGACTGGAGTGAACTCGACACTTTGGATGAGGACGAATATGAAGACTTTTACTAATTATGAATTAGTGATGTAGTATTAAGTAACTACAATAAAGAATACTTAAAAATAATAAACGGAGGCCTATAATGGCATATAAAGTAGTAGTATCAGATGCAGATGTAACATACCAATTAGAATTAGACGACAAAGATGCAAAAATTGTAAACGGTCTTAAAATAGGAGACGAATTCAACGGTGGAGTTTTAGGACTTAAAGGTTACAAACTCAAAATTACCGGTGGTAGTGACAAAAACGGTTTCCCAATGAAACCAGATGTTGACGGTACAAGAAGATTCAAAAGTTTAGTAAGTGAAGGTATAGGATTCAAACCTACCAAAAAAGGTTTAAGAAGAAGAAAAACTGTACGTGGAAACACAATTGCAGATGATATCTCACAAATCAACGTAAAAGTTTCAGAAAGAGGAGAACAAACACTAGCTGAAATCTTTGCAGAACCTGAAGAAGAAGTACAAGAAGAATAGGTGTTAAATTATCTACTGATTATTACAGGATAATTTATTATCTATTGTGGAGGTGTAACTAATGAAAGTACAATCCGAAGTAAACATTGGATTAGTAGGTCACGTAGACCATGGTAAAACTACTCTTACAAAGGCTTTATCAGGAATATGGACTGACACACACAGTGAAGAAGCAAAAAGAGGAATTTCAATAAGGTTAGGTTATGCTGACATAACATTCAGAATATGTAATGAATGTGATTCACCTCAATGTTACACTACTAAAGAAACTTGTGAACACTGCGGTTCTAAAACGGAAGTACTTAGAAAAGTATCATTCGTAGATTCACCGGGACACGAAACGCTCATGGCAACAATGCTTTCCGGTGCAGCTATAATGGACGGTGCAATATTGGTTATAGGAGCCAACGAACCATGTCCACAGCCACAAACCAAGGAACACCTTATGGCACTTGATGTTATTGGTGTAAAAAACGTTATCGTGGTTCAAAACAAGATTGATACTGTTACTAAGGAAAAGGCAATAGAAAACTATCATGAAATTAAGGAATTTGTACAGGGAACCTGTGCAGAAGGTGTACCTATCATTCCTATATCAGCACAGCAGGGTGCAAATATAGACATATTGATTGAAAAAATCCAAAGGCATATCAAGACACCTAGAAGATCATTACGTAAAAATCCTAAACTTTTCGTAGCAAGGTCATTTGATATAAACAAACCTGGTACACATCCTAAAAAAATCAATGGTGGAATCATTGGAGGTTCTCTCATACAGGGAAAACTCAAAGTCGGTGATGAAATAGAGATTAAACCTGGAATTCAGATTAAACAGAAAGGTAAATCTGAATGGAGAAGTTTGACCAGTACCATAACAGGACTGGAAGCGGCAGACAACTTTGTTGATGAAGTTGCTCCTGGAGGTTTAATAGGTGTTGCATTACTCTTAGATCCTGCTCTTACAAAAGCAGATTCATTATCCGGTTCTATTGCAGGTAAGCCTGGAACTTTACCACCAACAATACAAGAGTTCACCATGCAAACACACTTGCTTGATAGGGTTGTTGGTACTAAAAACGAAACAGATGTCGAACCGATACATTCTTCTGAAAACCTGATGATAAACATTGGTACTTCAACTACTGTCGGTCTTGTCACAAGTGCAAGAGATAATGTGGTGGATGTACAGCTTAAGTTACCGGTATGTGCAGAAGAAGGTCAACGTGTAGCTTTAAGTCGTAGAGTGGGAGCTAGATGGAGGCTTATTGGTTATGGTATCATCAAAGCATAAGGCAGTGGTTGATACAAATTTTTGATGATGATGATTCAATTAGGCGTTGATGTGGTAGAGGAGCTTAAGATGCTTTTACCATCATATTACGATTTAGTTGTACCATCAATTGTAATCGATGAACTTATATCTTTAAAGAAGAAGGTTAAAGGAAAGGACAAACTGGCTTGTAGTATTGCACTACAGATAGCACAAGGAGGCAGTTTTATCATAGAGGACATAGATAAAACACAACATGTCGACAACATGCTGCTGAATATGTGTGGTGATAAGGATGTCCTTTGCACTAACGATAAAATTCTTCGAAAAAGAGCCAAAAAAAGAGGAATTACTGTTGTATACCTAAGACAACACAGATTCTTAGAAGTGGACGGTTATATAAGCACGACATAAAAGTGCAGATTACTGTTTGACTTAATATATATTGGAGGAAAAACCATGAATCTTTGGACAGACATAGAATCAGGAAGCAACGTACCTGATGAAATCACAGTAGTTGTAGAAATTCCAACAGGATCTAGAAACAAATATGAATATGACAAAGAAAAAGAAGCATTCGCTCTTGACAGAGTGTTGTTTTCACCATTCCACTACCCAGCAGAATATGGTTTCATGCCAAAATCCTTATGGGAAGACGGAGATCCTTTTGATGTAATGGTAATAATGGATCAGCCAACATTTCCTGGATGCATCATTGAAGCAAGACCAATCGGTATTATGAGAATGATCGACCAGGGAGACAGTGACGATAAACTATTGGCAGTACCGGTAGAAGATCCAAGATTTGCCGACATAACCGATATTTCTCAATTACCAGAACATTACCTAAAAGAAATCGAACATTTCTTCAGCCAATACAAAGCATTAGAAAATAAAACAGTTGAAATCAACGGTTGGGAAGACAACCAGGCTGCAAAAGAAGCTGTTTTACATGCAATTGAATTATATGAAGAAAAACATGAATAAACATATGTGAGGTATCAAAGTGTACGAAATAACAACTATCGAAGATACAGTAAGAGTACCACCTAATATGTTTGATAGACCGCTAAAAGAAGTGGCAGCTGAAATACTTAACAGAAAATACGTTGGAAAACTGGATAAAAAGTTAGGTATCTTAATTACCGTTACAGACGTACTTGAACATTCAGAAGGTACAGTAGTAATAGGTGACGGTTCAGCATTTTATCACGTAACATTTGATGCATTATTCTTCAAACCAACATTACATGAAGTAATTGACGGTGAAGTAATAGAAATAATCGAATTCGGATCATTTGTAAGAATAGGACCATTAGATGGTTTGGTACACGTATCACAAGTAACCAATGACTATATTACATATGATGAAAGACGTGGAGCTCTCGTTGCAAACGAGACAAACAAGTCACTCGAACAAACAGATTATGTAAGGGCAAGAATAGTAGCATTAAGTATGAAAGGAAATTCTACAAAAGAATGCAAAATCGGTTTAACAATGAGACAACCTGGTTTAGGACGTTTCGAATGGATTGAAGAAGAAAAAATGAAATCCAAAAAATAGTATGAACAAGTTAAAGGAGAATTAATCATGGCTGAAAGAGCATGTCTAAGATGTAACTACGTGTCATATGATAAGACATGTCCATTATGTGGAACAGAAACAACATCTGATTGGACAGGATTAATAGTAGTGGTTGACCCTGATGAATCACAGTTAGCACAGGAGCTAAACATTAATACACCAGGAAGATATGCATTGAAAGTGAGAAAAAAATAGGAGAAATAACAAGTGCTCAAACTACCAAAACATTTAAGGCAGGAACTTAAAAAACCTTTAGGTCAATTGCACGAATCCGTTTTCTCAATAAAAGAATCACTGCAAAAACAACTGAAAGAAGATAAACTGATTATATCTATAGGTGACGTAACGTCAATGAAACTATTTGAAAACAATATTCAACCACAGATATGTATCGTTGACAACCTGACAAAAAGGAAACCTATAGAGCATAACTTAAATCATACAGAAAACATAAAATACGTAGATAATCCTGCAGGAGTATTGACTGACGAATTTATTGGGTTGTGTGTCAAATCAATAAATGAGGCTTCAACAGAAAATCCCCTTATAATACAGGTAAATGGGGAAGAAGATCTGGCAGTATTACCCTGTGTCATAAACTCACCAAAAGACGCCTTCATATTATATGGACAACCGAATGAAGGAGTTGTATTGGTAAAAGTAGAAGAAGCTTATGATAAAGCTTTAAATTATTATAAACAATTAATTAAGGAATAACGATAATATGGAAATAAAAATCATATCAAAAAAAGAAAACCCATTATTAAACAGGACTGAAATAGAATTTGAATGTGACTATCCTAGTGAAGGAACACCTAACATATTAGATGTGAAACACAAATTAGTAGCACTTGAAGACTCATCCAACGATCTCCTCGTGGTGGACA
>DUHK01000113.1:0-203 GCA_013330915.1 Methanosphaera sp.
AAACTAAAAGACCTTCTGAAAATAGTTGATGAAACACATGAATATAAAAGCGATGACGAATTAGACCAGAAAGTTATAGAACTCGGTGAAAGATTAAAATTAAACGAAAACTTCCTGGAACGTGACGTCAATTTAGGTTTTTCAGGTGGGGAAGTAAAACGTTCAGAACTCCTACAATTATTAGCACAACAACCTGACTTCAT
>DUHK01000113.1:301-9324 GCA_013330915.1 Methanosphaera sp.
TCAGGAGTGGACATCGAAAATGTTGAACTGATTTCCAAAGAAATCGGAACATTACTTGGACAAAATGAAGAAAACAGCAAAAAAGGTGGTTTATTAATAACTCACCTTGGATACATCCTAAGATTCGTAGATGCTACACACGCACATGTATTAATAGATGGTAAAATAGCTAGAACTGGAAATCCGGAAGAAATAATGACTGATATTAGAAAATCAGGATTTGGAGAGGCATAATATGGTTTCAATAAAAGATAAAGCAGAAAAAGCTGTAAATAAACAAGCTGCAATAGGTGCAGATATCGATTTAAACGAATATGAAGCTGCAGATGTAGAAGCACATTCACATATAGACTCATTAGATGATTTGACTAAATCAGATAAAGAAACTTTAACAAGTGTTGGTATGATGACTGATGAAGAAGACAGATCAGCATCATTCTTACAGATGGACCAATCAGAAGTATTTGTAAACAACATGTTCCCTGGAGTGGAAGTAATGGGAACAGCACAAGCATTAGAAAAATATGACTGGCTTGCAGATTACATGTGGAAAGCAGTACAAGTGGATGCAGACAAATATACCGCTACAACAGAGTTAGGTGCAAAAAGCGGATACTTCATCAGAAGCTTACCTGGAACCAAATTAGAATTACCTATCCAGGCATGTATGTATATCGGTGACGACGAAGTAAGACAAACTGCACACAACATAATCATCGCCGAAGAAGGTTCTGAAATCAACATCATAACAGGATGTTCCACAGCAGAACACGTAGCTCACGCAGCACACATAGGAGTATCAGAATTCTACCTTAAGAAAAATTCAAAAATAACATTCACAATGGTTCACAACTGGGCAAAAGAAGTAGATGTAAGACCAAGAACCGGAGTTATCATGGATGACAACAGTACATACATCTCAAACTACATACTTACAAAACCAGTCAGAAACCTTCAGGCATACCCTACAGCATATGCAAACGGACAAAACACCAAAGTATTCTTCCAATCAATACTTGCAGGAAAAGATGATTCAGTAATAGATCAAGGTTCCAGAACAGAACTAAACGGAATAAACTCACAATCAGAAATGATAACAAGAGCTATTTCAGAAGACGAATCCACAATTATAACACGTGGAGACTTACATGGAAAAGCTCATGAAGCAAAAGGTCACCTTGAATGTATGGGATTAATTTTATCCGACGATTCAAAAATATATTCAATTCCTGAACTAAGAGGGGACTGTACTGACATGGAACTTTCCCACGAAGCAGCAGTAGGAAAAATAGCAGAAGCAGAAATTCAATATCTGATGGCCAGAGGATTAACAGAAGACGAAGCAGCATCCATGATTGTAAGAGGTTTCCTTGATATTGACATTAAAGGATTACCTGAAGAACTTGCAAAAGAAACCAAAAACATTATGGACTTAAGTATGGAAGGAATGTAAATTCTCTCCTACAATACTTTTTTAAAATATTAAACTCCAAAAAAAATAATCTATTTCTTAAGAAAACTTTACTGTAAAATCAGAAAAATAATTATAAAATACACTACAATAGTAAATGTTCTGTAAAATAAGATGATAATAATTTGTTAAATAAAAATAGTTATAAAAAAAGTTATTAATAAAATAACCAAATGATTATTTTATATTCCGAATTATCCTGAGATAATTATAAATTCACCGACTTTTTCTACTTTACCGAATGGTACGATTAATAAATCGCCATTACGTTTTGCGCCTTTGACATTGATATTTCTTTCAGTTTCTGTTCTTATTACAATGTCGGTGATTTTTCCTGTTTTTTCATCGATAGTTAATTCTTCAAGATTACCTAAAATACGGGCATTGCTAGTTGCAACCTGATATCCTTTGATATCCGCCCATAACTTTTCTTCTCCTTTAATTAATTCCCTTTCATTAGTCATTACTGTCCACCTAAAGTTTTTATAGTTACTTAGCTTGGTACTAATTATGATATAATCTATGTAATCTAAACTATATATATTTTATTTTTTTTATAATAAATGTCATTTTTCGATATAATACTTTGACAATTTCAAATCATTTAATGTGTTGATATTGAATGCAAGTTCAATGTTGCCCGATTCATAAATGCTTTGATCCTGTTCCTCATTATTGGCCAGGAGAAGATTAACCCCTGTTGGAACCAGACCGTCAAAAACCAGTGTAGGTTCAATACCGTACTCTTCAAACAATGATGCAGAAACCGAAACACACATGGCTGGTTTGTCACGTTCAAAATAATGTTCAAAAACATCATCCAGTTGTTCTGAAGTTACAAGAGGCAAGTCGGCGACTATTGTCATGATTACCTCGTCCTTTTCAACATATTCCCTGTTTGAAAGCACTTCAGACAAATCTTCTATGTATCCCTTACCTGAAGTGGGCACTATAATCACGGGAAAACTTTCCAAAAATTTGGTGGTTAAAGGGGTGTTTTTACTGACGGCCACCAGTATTTTATCAACATATTTTGAATTCATCAATGCATCGACAACATGGTTAATCATGGGTTTGTCATTAACCTTAACCATAGGCTTTTCACAATCCAAATGCAGCCTGGTCCCTTTTCCTCCTGCCATTATTAACGCGGTAGTCATATTCACACCATAAAATATTTTATTTTCAAGATAATAATATTTATAATTAGAATGTATAATAAATATTTATTTATCTAAAGAAAATAATTTATTAATCAAATTAAAGTAGGAATAAGAAATGTTAGAAAATTTAAAAACCGTTATATTGTTAGGTTTTATGTCTGCAATACTTGTGATAATATTCGGATTTATCGGAAGCCTATTTAATTTAGGAAGATTCGGAATAATTATAGGAGTATTGGCTGCTGTAATAATGAACTTTGTTTCTTATTTTTATAGTGATAAGATAGCATTAGGTTCATATAATGCCAGAATCGTTTCTGAACAGGAATCACCAAATTTACATAGAATAGTGGAAGACCTATCCAACAAAGCAGGCATCAAAAAACCTAGAGTTGCAATAATTCAATCAAACGATCCAAACGCTTTTGCAACAGGAAGAAATCAAAATCATGCTGCAATAGCCGTGACTACAGGAATATTACAATTATTAAATGAAGAAGAATTACGTGGAGTACTTTCACACGAAATGGGACATATCAAAAATAGAGACATTTTAATAAGTTCTGTTGCTGCAACAATAGCAGGTATGATTGTTGCAATAGCCAGCTGGGGAAGGTATGCATTCATATTCTCCAACGACAACAATGGATTGATGGATATTGTTGGATCAATTTTACTTGCCGTGCTGGGACCTGTGGCTGCTACCATTATCCAATTGTCAATAAGCAGGGCAAGGGAGTTCAAGGCCGATGCAACAGGTGCACAGATATGTGGAAATCCTTTGGCTCTTGCAAGTGCATTGAGAAAACTAGAATTTGGAACAACACAACATCCTATGCGCAATGCCAAAGAAACCGATGCCCACATGTTTATTGTTAATCCCTTCGGAAACGCCGGAAACAAGCTTAAAAACCTATTCTCAACCCATCCTGAAACAAGTGAACGTATCAGAAGATTAGAAAGTATGGCCGGAAGTCCATTAAACTAATTTTTATTTTTTATTTTTTTGAATCCTTTGTTGCATTATACAAAATCCTCTTTTTGACCCGCCGATCGGGTTTGTTGGACTGCCCAATGAATTCATGCATCTTGCCATCATCAGTGCACCCAATGCAAGACCGTCTTCTACAAAAATTATTTCATTAAAATTTTCATTCATATATTCGTGTATGAACTGTGGCTTAAGTCCCGTGGTTCCGGCTCTTCCCGTAATGCCCAGAGTCACGTTTTCAGATATTACACCCAGTTTCATTGTTTCATCAACAAGGCGTTTTATGTAATATGCGTAAAAATCATCGATTTGTATCATGATGCTGTTAATATCCTCCGTATCAACCAGAGTGTTGAAAGTTTCAACCAGTTTTTTCTCATCATTTACTTTACATCCGACAATGTTTACATCCATATTTTTTCTATCTCCGGCTACATGAACAAGTCCAAAATCTTCTACATCTGATGGAACTTCCATTATATCCACAAATTTGTGTATTTTTTTTGTGACATCATGGTGCTTCTGTTTGTTTAAGTTATCATACATTGAAGAATAATTTATGTCTATGGTTGAATATTTTTCATCTATGATTCCGCAACCCCTTAAGAGAATGTCGGAAATTCCACCGGCAAGACCCACATAGTTACACAACAGGTTGGCATATGGTTTTGTGTCATCAATTACCTGACCTGCAAGTGTTGTTCCCATATCAATGGAGATTACAGGATTTCTGAAATCTATGGAAGAACTTTTGGAAGCAAGTTTAATACCTGCAGTCACCAGTTCTCCCTCCATCTCATTGGCCAGAATACCCGTGGTTTTTGGAGGTGCGACACTGACAACGGATCCGTCAAAGCGTACCTGGCTAAAAAAAGAAAATTTTCTTACATGTTCCGGAATGTTGTTGAGTGAAAAAGGAGCGGTCATTTGTGACGGTTTGATACCTATGTTTAAACAGGCATCAGAAAGTGCCTTTATGATAAGTCCAACTTCGTTTGAAAGGTTGGAAATTGCGATAACACCCGTGGAACGGACAACAAAATCAACATCCTCCACACTCATGCCAACCTGTGTTAATGAATCAAGTATTGTCTTGGAAATGCTTTCTTCAATAGCTTCTTTGGATAATTCCTTATTCCATATTGTATAACCGAATACGTCTTCAGATTCCTTGGGATTTCTGATGTCCCTGGTCAAGTTGACCACTTTGTTAATCTGATAACTTTGATTGGTTTTAATGTTTGTGGTGACAATTATTGACTTTATAGTGGTGTTTCCCAATTCCACAGACAATACTGTAAAAAATTGATCTTTGATTAAAGAAGGAGTTATAGGGGGAAGTGATATTTTTTCGTACATGCTATCATAAGAGGTTTTTGTAAGGATGAGAATCTACTGCCGAAATACCTATTTCTTCGTTTGCCTCGGCAATGAACATGTCTGTCATGGCACAGGCTGTGAATGCTTTTTTAGTGTTTTCTATAGGACCGAAGAGTACAAAATCTCCTCCGGCCATCTGTTGGACTATGTTTGCACCAACATCACAAACAGGCCATACTTCCGGATTTTCTTTTTTGTACTGTTTTATCCATTCCCATGCGGAAGGCACATTATGCACTCCACTTCCTGCAGGGTATCCCCATTTGCTCTTTTCCTTTAGTGTTGTCTTAATTGCAACACCCCCTCCTTGTCCTAAAGGGGTTACGGCAACATCCATTAAAGGTTTTATTATTCCACAATCACTGGATATTTCCAAAAGACCCTTTTCCAGAATTCCTGAACCGGTTTCCCATAAATCTATTTTTCCATCGGATCCAGGATTTGTAGGGTTGAATCCCAATATTATTGATGATGTTATGTCTGAGTTTGTAAGTGCTTCTATTTCCTCATCATCAATGGACATGTTTATTGAGTTGTATATTGTTCTTTCAGATAATCCTATTTCTGTAACATATCCGGAACCGGCAATACGTGCTTCAGCAGCGGTTGAATCTATCAAAAACGGTGAATCAGAAGTTTCACTGACAAAATCTATGTATTTTAACAATGCTTCAGGAGTGGATCCGAATATCTGTACGATTGCAGGATTTCCTGTAAGATCTGCCATTTCATCCATTTCATTGAGTAATGATTCTGCCTTTTGTTTATCGAAAACACCCTTATTTTCATCGGACAATATGTTGTGTCCGGCATAAAAAATAGTTCCGGCCAGTGCCGTTGGATATTCACCCGGTTGTCCACCGATTTTTACGCCGTAAATATCAAACACTTCTTGTTTTTTCTCAAATTTAAACATTGTTCTTCACATCCCTAAATAATATGAAACTTTAACATGACAATTACAAACAGTAATGCTATGATGACACCATATAATATTCCAATGTCTCTACCTAAAGATTTTCCAGATTGCTGTGCAAATTCACCATGTGTTTCCTCTAATTTTTCTTCAAGTTTATCCAATCTTTCACTGATAGTTATCAGATTATCCTTTTGACTATCAGACATTTATAATCCCCCACTATAAAAAAGTATAGGTATTCCCACTATTATCAGCGTTAACAAAAATCCTATGGCCATACCCAATATTCTGTTATTGTTTACGCCAGAATACAATCTTTGATTTCTGCCTATTAACTGGGTTTTGTACTCAATAGATTCAGTCAAATTCTTTATATTATTTAATATAATTTTCATAATTTAAAACTCCAGAACAATATTAATATTAGGATTAAAGTCAGAACAAATCCTATGACCATACCCTGAATTTTTCCTGCATAATAACCTGAGGAAAACTTTTCAATACTTCCTATTTCATTGATTTCCAGTTTCATTGAACGAATTCTGTTTTCGATTTGTAAAAGATTTATGCTGGATGAATCAACTGAAGAAGAGGCAGCACTGCTTTGTTGATAAACATCTTCTTCTTCATCATCCTCATCATCTTTTTCATTTAACTCTATTATCATCGCTTCCTTATCCAAACAGCCCGGATCATTTTCCAAACATTCATCTACTTTAAGGGATATTTCATCGAGATTTTCATTGTTAATCATGTCGATTATTGTTAATTGTTCCTGAAATCTTTCAACAGCTTCAACAGACAAGTTTTCAACAAAAGGAATTGCTCCCGGAGATTTGAGAATTGATTTTGTTTCGGGATCTATACCGTTTTCATATAATGCCTTGACTGTTTCCCCTGTGATGTGTCCTTGAACCTCGGAACCACAGACTATTAAAAATCTTATGTTCGGGTTGGAAACCAGATTTGTTACAACCTTTTCTATTCCCAGATTTTCCGTGTGCAATGGTCCTGCTATGGCAACACCCATTTCAACTATTTCATCATTCATTTTCGAACCCAAAGTAACCGCAGCCACGGGAGATTGGGGATTTCCAACACTATAATCTCCAGTTTCTAAAGGCCAACCTTTGACAACTTCCACTTTATCAACCATAGAATCACCCATTTATACCAACAATACTATGAAGAACAATGCCATCATTATTCCAATCACAATATTTGTCAATAAACCTGCTTTCTGATATACTCCTTCCCGTCCCTGTTGAGATAATCTTGAAGTTGAATAAGGATCAAAAGATGATTCCAAATCGGATATTGCTTCTTCCAGTTTATCTATTTGAGACATGATTTCTTCTGTAGGAAATGCCTGTGTGTCTGCCACTTCAACTACGCCCTGACCTATGACACCAGTATTTACATCCATTTCCAAATTATCATCTATTATTATTCTAGATGTTTCAATATTCATTTCTAATCATCCCCGTCACCGTCTGGCCATAGGCCAAATCTTCTTATTGATGCCGCTTGTTGTTTGCTGTATCTAACGTACTTACTAAATAGTATGAACCACCCAACCAGTGATATTACAAGATATAAAATCCAGTATTGTGTGTTTAACATGCTGATAATTGAAATTAATATCAGCATCATGAAAGTGTTTGAAACTGCCAGAGACAATGTCCTGTACTGGTCTTCATTTGGACCCATACAAGCATTATAAGGATTTTGTATTGCCATTACGCTTAAAATCATTATTAATATTATCAGACCGTTTTGAATAACCAGTTCATATATCATGTCCGGTGAGTATGTTTTGGCTAATAAACAACTCATTGACAACATCAACAACAGTGATGCCACTGAAATTGATATGAACGATTTTGACAGTATTTCAACTTGAATCTTGAATATGTGTTTACATATTAATGAGATGATTGTTGAAATAATCACGTCCAATATTATTGCCAAGAGTGGAAAAGCCATTGCCATATTAATATAAGATGAAATTAGCATGGCAGAGACATAACTTACCAATCCAACAGCCGTGAGCATATAAACTATTGATGGAACTCCAGTACCCAGACTGTACTTTCCTATTTTACGTAAAGTATTGGTTCCATATACTGTTGACACTACTGCTGCAATTATTGCAAGAACTCCACCTATCACATCCAAGGAACTGGCATAAATGCACAATGTTCCTGCAATCACACCGATTAACATGAGTATCTGGTTTGGAATTAGATCATCAGCCATGTATTAACCCCCATATCATGAAAACGTAGATTAATGAAAGAACTATTGCTACGATGAAGCATGAAATAGTTCCCGGAATAATTTTCTGTCTGAATTTCTCATCATAAAAACCCTGGATTGTTCCACCTATATTGTAAGATGCAATTACCGCAACTATAAAAAACAGTAATAATGACAATATTGTAGAGAATGTGGCGTTAGTTATAGTTGAATAATGGAGTTGTGTTGCAAATACGCGATAAAGTGATGTGAATGCCAGACTTCCACCAATTCCTCCCAGTAATGATCCTATCAATCCGCTGATGAATGATATTGTAGGTATTCCATGACCTGTTGTTCCCGGACTGACGTAATCGTCCTGTTTTACCTTGGTTACAGGATCCTTTTCATAGTTTGATGATGAAATCGGAACTCCAACACCATATACGTGGATAATGTTTGAAAAGAACATTACCACTGCAATCATTAACATTGAACCGGCTGCTCCGGCCATTATCATCAAATGGTCTGGTTGATTTATCAGGGATACTGCCGAAATTATACCTGTAACACCCATACCTATTGTTATCATGGGTGCTCCAGTAGGTACCCCTGCTGATGTTGACAATGCTGCAGGAGCTCCACCTACAGGTATGAAATGTACTCCTATACCTATGAGTGTTGAAGCAACAATCAGACTAAGCAATAATTCTATAATCAATTATATTCACCATCAATTTATTTTTCATATTTTCCATATTTTAAACGGGACTTTCTTTCGAGAATCATGTTTAAAACAAAAAACAACAACACGATTGCTAAAGCCACGATTAATCCGTATTCAATACCAAAGACGAGATA
>DUHK01000101.1 GCA_013330915.1 Methanosphaera sp.
CTTCAAATACTTCAATCCCGAACCATAACTGGCAAATTCTACTGTATGACCATTATTTTTTAAATATTCTGCTAAGGCTAAATCCCTAGAAGAATGACCTATACCCACGCCACACGTTGTTATTAATATTTTCATATCAAATACTCATTTAATTTAATTAAAAAATCTTAATCATATTTTATTTAAAATTATTAAATAATTTTTCCATCCATGTATTACCAATACCATAAAATAGTAATACTTATATTGTATTGTTACATACTAATAATAAGTAATACATAAGGAGGTGTAAATTATTAACATACTTGAAGATCAACACGGACAAGCAGCAGCAGAATATATATTACTCTTCGGAGGCGTGATAATCATTGTTTTAATCGCCATGAACATATATTCAAATTATTTCACAAATGCAAATACGTTTAATGCAAAAGAAGATGCTCAACAAATCAGAGCAAATTTAACAAACATGACAAGATTATGAACATTTTAAACGATGATCAAGGACAGGCAAGTGCAGAATTAATATTAATAATATCAACCATGACAATAATTGTAGTTATAACAGCACACTATACAACAAGCATCTTAAACGACATAACAAAAGAGACAGAAAAAGTAATTGAAAACGGAAGGGAATATATATTAAGTAAACTATAGGAATCGTCCAGTTTTATCAATTTCACCTTTTCTAATCCTGGTTGATGAAATTGGAATACCGTCATCTGCCAAAACCCAATCGATAATGATTATATCCAAAAGATTTAACCCATTATCATAACGAACTTCATTAATTTTCAAAGCATTTGCCTCTGTTTCATGACTGACCACTATGGCATCAAGTTTGGAATCCTTATCGGCATTGCCGAATGCATCAAAGATTTCCACGATTTCATAAGGTATTCCATATTTAGAAACGAATTTATCAATTCGTTGAATCCTGAATGAATAAGATTCAATCTCGTGAACTTTCTTTGATTCAAAATTATCTGAAGTAACACCTATCAGAACTTCTTCACCCATTTCAAAAGCAGTACTCAATAATTTTTCATGACCCCTATGGAACTTATCAAACGTTCCACCGACTGCTATTTTTTTATATTTTTTATCCAAAAACAATTCCCCAATTAATTCTAAGTTACTTTTTCTCTGTAATACTATTAAAAACATTCTGTATATTCTATAAATAAGCCTTAAAAGATAATAATTATTAAATATAAAATTATTATTACAGAAAGATGGAATAAAAAAAATGATTGAAGAATATAACACAGTTATAAAAAATCCCAGAAAGGTAATTACCCGATTTGCATCATGCTACCCCAATATTTACAGGGTGGCAATGTCTTCTCTTGGTTATCAGATAATCTATGATTATCTTAATGCACGTGAAGACATCTATTGTGAACGGGTAATCTATCCACAAACAAAAAGTATCGAAACAAGATCAGAACTTGGAGATTTTGATATTGTGGGATTTACTCTTCAATTTGAACAAGACTATTTCAACATGATAGATATGCTTAAACGCAGCAATATTCCACTTGAAAGTAAAGATAGGAAACCTGATGATCCACTAGTAATTGCAGGTGGTCCATGTGCTGCATCTAACCCCCTCCCTATTTCCAACTTTATCGACTTATTCGTTGTTGGAGATGCGGAAATGATTATAGATGAAATCATAGACGTTAGAAGTGATACCAACAATCCTCGTGTAGATATTTATGATTTTCTAGACATTCCAGGAGTTTATAAACCGGGAGAAAAAGTTAAAATCCAACAAGTTAAAAACATGAAGGATGCCTGGAGACCTATTTATCAGATTGTAACTAAAACAGACAATAAAAAGTTCATTCCAGCATTTGGAACTGACGCATTCCTAATGGAAGTTTCACGTGGATGTACCCGTGGATGCAGATTTTGTATGAGTGGCTGCATGTACAGACCAAGGCGTGAAGTGTCCTTGAAAACATTGATGGATACCGCCGTTAGAACCAGACAGGCCACAGGCCACAATAAAGTTGCACTGATAGGTGAAGCCGTTAGTGATTATTCAAGGATTGAAGAACTCTGTTGGCAACTTTATGAGGAAGGTTTTCAAATAGCAACACCATCACTACGTGTAGAATCAATTTCGGATGAACTGCTTGAGATTTTTAAGACAAGTGGCATGAAAACCATTACAATTGCTCCTGAAACCATTTATAAACAAAGATTAAAACTCAACAAAACAATGACAGATAATGAAATACTCCATACTGTTGACAGAGCCCTTGACTTAAAGTTAAAGATTAAAATGTATCTGCTTTTAGGTACCCCTGGTGAAACCAGTGATGACATACTGGAATTAGTTAACTTTTTAAGA
The DNA here is from genome assembly GCA_013330915.1 of Methanosphaera sp. Classification (GTDB taxonomy): domain Archaea; phylum Methanobacteriota; class Methanobacteria; order Methanobacteriales; family Methanobacteriaceae; genus Methanosphaera; species Methanosphaera sp11921u. Next base: position 2,366 of record DUHK01000101.1, read on the forward strand.
AGTATAACCAGCCGCGGAGTTCGTTATAATGCTATCACAACCAGTGTTAATCCACTTATTCCAAAACCACACACACCATTACAGTATATGGGTTTTGATTACGATACATTATTTGACAGGTTTAAAAAGTATAGCGTGCGTTTAAGGCATAAAAATAAGCAGGAAAATCTTAAAAAAGCCACTATCCAGTATGTTCTGACAAATAGTGGAGTGGAACTAAATGATTTGTTAAAGATTGGTAAAAAAATATCGTTTAAAGACTGGCATAAACTAGCCTACAAAATCAATGAATCAAAAACAAATGATAATTACAGTGTTCCATGGCATG
>DUHK01000056.1 GCA_013330915.1 Methanosphaera sp.
CCATGCTGGATCCATATAGGTTGGTATCGGAGTTCCAGTTAATACAAAATACAAACTTATTAAAAGGAATATACCTCCCACAATGGTCATCTTGAGTCCTTCTAAGATTCCAATGGTTCGTTCTAATATATTAATAGTAATACCCCCATATAAATATTAATCACATAGTTAATACTTTAGTAATACTAGTATATAAAGGAATTTACTAAAAAGTAATACATTTGTATTACAAAGCACCTTGTCATTGTAATACTCGAGTAAAAAAGACCTTTAAAAAAAATAATTAAAAGAAAAAAATAGTTTAATACAAGGTTAAAAACCTTTGTATTCATATTTAAGAGTCACTTTCTTTTGATTTTTGCAGTTAATGAAATATGTCCACTCCACCTGGTCTCCATCACGAATTCCATATCCGTCAACAATAACGCTAGGAATTTCCACTACCATTGGACTGTCAGGATCATCTTTATCCTTTCTTCTTGCTACTTTCTTAATAGATAATTCTACCATACTATTCACCACCAATCTTAGATAATTCTTCATTTATATCATCAATTGATTCCTGTTTTCTGTTTATAGTATTATTTAATTCAGAAATCTGTTTTTCCAAATCTGCAATTTCTTGCTGTAAAATGAATTTTTGTATTTCCAATTTACCTTCTTCGGTTTTACTCCATTGCTTTGCCTGTTCAATAAATGATTCTTTTGACATACCCATTTCATTTAATGTTTCTTCATGGGAATCAGCAAAGTTAATAAAAATCTTTTCTAATTTATCATCCATTTTATTATCTCTTAAATTATTTATATTAATAGTATATGTTTTAATTAAACTAATAAATATTTCAATAACGGGTAGTTTTTAATAATTAAAAAAAATATAATATAACTAGGTAAAAAATGGGAGGCAAAAAATGAAACGAATATATATGATAGGTATTGTGATTGTATTAATCATTTTAGCTGGAGCATACCTGTTTAGTCCATTTTCACCATTAAACAAAGTAAATGTAAATGGAGAAACAATAAACCTACCCTCTGGATACACTGTTAAAAATACAACAAAAAACAGCGTATTAATTTCCAATGGTACCAACGATATAAAAATAGTTCCAGTCACATATACAAAAGATTTGAATACATCAATATCACTGTACAAAGACAAATTTTCTGACGATTACAATATAACAGAGAAAAAAATAAAAACCAAAGGTGGTACTGAAGTTATAAAAGATGAGGCAACACTTAAAAATAATACTATAACAAGATACTGGTTTGTACATAAAAAGAAACCATTTTACATTAGAATAGAGAAAGCCCAAAAAGGTACCGAAGAAATCATATTAAAATTAATAGATTCCATGTAAAAAAGAATCTTTTTTCATTTTTTTTAATTATTTTCAATTTCAATAATCATCATCCCCATTTAATTGATGTTATGACTATTTTTTGAAATCTGTTTTTGAATATATAAAAAAAATAAGAAATCTATTTTTAAACTATAATAATTATATAAAAAAAGAAAAGATAAAGTGATTATTTGACTTTAAAAGTTTCAACCAAATAATTAAATTGAGGTTCTGCATTTTCATAAAATGCATTTGGTACCTGACTCTTTATTCTAATATAATGACCGTTAGACTCAATCCACGTGTCCTGGTATGTTACATAACTTACCGTATAATTGAACTGATGAGCATTTTTACCATCGATTGTCAGTGCCGTATCATTGACCATTTCAAATTTTCCGGAATCATACATTAAATTAAATAAGCTATCAGACTTATATGCATCATCCAATGTAATTCCATTTGGTAAAGAATCGTATTGAATTATTTCTGTCTTGACAATCACCACATCAGTGGCGTTTGTAGTACTTGTATTGAGAACCGTACCGTTGGCTGTTAAATCATCCCTACTACCATTATAATTACTAAAATCGGAATCATTCACAGGATTTAGAATTATTGTTTTTGGACTATTTGACAAAAAAGGAGTCTTTAACATATCATCATATTCATTCACAGTCCATGACTTAGACATGTCAAAAGAATAATCGTTGCATTCAAAATGCTTAACTTCCCCATTATCAGTGATAAAACCTGGTGTAACTACAAAAAACAAAGCAATTAAAACTATGGACAACACTGATAATATCATTAGTATTGCTTTTTCCCTCAAAGATATTACCCCTTATTTTTTATATAAATTTTCATTATTTGAGTCCATAGTAACTATCAATGGACCAAAATGATTTACATCCAATTGCCAAATAGCTTCAGGCATACCCAAGTCAAGCCATTCAACGGAATCAACCTTATTAATTCCGTTTACATATAACGCAGCACATCCACCTACAGCAGTTAAAAATACTGCATTATTACGTACCAGAGCTTCCTGTGTTTTTTCGTCCATACCACCTTTACCTATTACAGCCTTAACGCCCATGTCAAGAACATCAGCTTCATAAGGGTTCATACGCATACTCGTAGTTGGACCTACCGCAACAATTTCATATTCCTCATCATTCTGTTTGATAATCGGACCTGCATGAAATAGAACTATTCCTTCAAGATCCATTGGTGCACCAGATTCTATTATCCTTTTATGTGCACTGTCACGTGCAGTAAATATTTTTCCGGATAAATAAACGGTATCTCCAACTTTCAGTTTATTTATATCTTCATCAGTTAATGGTGTGTTTAATTCATATTCCAAAATTATACCCCAATAAAAGTTATTATATACCTCTTTGTATTTTATTCATTAAATATTTTTAAAGAAAAATTTAATATGAGTAATAATTAAATAATTATTTATAAATAATTGGGGGATTCAACAATGGGGTTATCTGAAAGAATTATCGGATTAACAAAATATATGGTAACCTTACCTAAAACAAAGATTTCCGTATTTTTAATATTGGTTGTCAGTACCTTAAGTGGTGGAATCGTCAGTTGTTTACAGCCAGGAATGAGTATGGATACTGTAATTTATTCATTTCTTGACGGAGCAGCTACAACGTTCTTCCTCTTCGGATTAACAACCATAGCCGCTGGTGGTTTAATACATACAATAGTGAATAAACTAGACGGAAGACATGTAAAATTAAAACAAGCAATGTTCTTAGCATTTGTATTTCTATTGATTACATGCTTTTTCTACATACTTGGTGCTATAATTTCATTATTCATACATGGCAATATTACATACAACAGTTTATTGCTTGGACTATTATTTGGTTTTGCAATAGAAACACTGGTATTATGGTCAACTTCAAACATCAAATATATAGAAGGAGTACTGATATCAGCAATACAACCTGTCTTGACAATAAGTATGTGGGTATTGATAAACAACCTGACAATTGCAACAATGGAAAATGTATATTCAATATACATGAAGGCCATTATAGGTGCATTAGTACTTGCAATAGCAGTTTATGCATTTGTTGCCATAATTGAATCACCAATCAAAAGCAATCTTGGTGTAGGTGGATTGGAATTACTTAGTTTATTCATTGCACAAGTCACTGAAGGATCTATTGCAATGGAAGATGTATTTAATGAAATGGGTGAAGACATTGATACTATAGTCTCATTAATAAGTTTTAAAACTGCAAAAGGAATTAAGGCAAACTATATCTCACCGTGCGTACACCCAGGTCCTGTAGGAAATATTGGTGGAGGAAACCTGCCGACAATAATGGCAAAACAATTAGATGATTTCGCAATTATCGCTCATGGAGCTGCTACACACGACTTTAATCCTGTAGCATCAAAAGAAGTATCAAAAGTTACCGATGCAATCAATGAAATCTTACCTACATTAACATATACCAACAAGGCAACAAAATTCCAAAGAGTTCAGTACCATGATGCAAAAATAGGAGTACAGTTTTTTGATGAAGGAGCCATACTGCTTAGTACCTTTGCACCGAATCCCGGTGATGACATAGATTACGGTGTTGGACTGTCAATGATTTATCAGACAAAATACGTTACAGATGTAAAGGATGTTGTTTTGGTAGATTGTCACAACTGTTTAAACGGAAATTACGAAAGACTACTTCCGGGACATAACAGAGTATTACAAATAGAAAATGCCATTGACAAGATTGAAAAACCAGAAATGTATCCTATTAAAATGGGATATGCATATAATCCGCTTGATGAAATTCCTATAAAAGACGGAATTGGTGAAAGCGGGGTTAAGATTATGATTACTGAAGTAGATAATCAAAAAATGTTATACATCGTATTTGATGGAAACAATATGAAAACAGGATTTAGAGAACAGTTATTTGAGGCAGTATACAAGCAATTCCCCGACATTGACATGATAGAAACTATGACAACAGATACACATATGGTCAATACCATTTCAGGTGGTGGATTAACTGTAGGATATAAACATGATGAAGAAATTATCCAAACAGTGCTTGACTTAATTCCTGATGCCCTGAATAATCTTGAAGAGGTTAGTGTAGCATCTGGAACTGCAAGAGTAAACATTAAAACTTTTGGTCCGAACAACTCCACGGAATTAGTTACAACAATCTCATCGGTAGTCTCTGTAAGTAAACTTTTAGCACCACTGGTATTTATCATAGCTACCATAATCACAATACTTTGGATATTTTAAATAAGAATCATCCATCCCCCCCAATTCCCTTATAAACTCTTTTTTTATAAAAATAAGCCTTAAAACTTTTTTTACATCATTCTTTAATTACAAAAATTTATATATATTTGTAAAAAAAATAAATTAATGTATACTCTAATAAAAATAATAAAATTTTAATTAGATATAATATTAATATAGGTGATTTTAAAATGGTAAAAACTCTAGAAAATTTATCAAAAGCATTTGTTGGCGAAAGTCAAGCAAGAAACAGATACACAATGTATTCCAAAATTGCTAAAAAAGAAGGATTTGAAAAAATCGCTGAAATTTTCTTATTAACAGCAGACAATGAATTCCAACATGCAAAAGTTTTATTTAAAATGATTCAGGAATTAAAAGAAGATGCTGACTGTATTGACATCCCGACAAGTGTAGGATTTACATACGGAACCACCGCAGAAAACTTAAAAGCTGCTGCTGAAGGTGAAAATGAAGAAGCAACTTCAATGTATCCTGAATTCGCAGATATTGCAGATGAAGAAGGTTTCCCTGTAATAGCAACCAGATTAAGAAATATCGGTTTAGTAGAAGCACACCACGAAGAAAGATACCGAAAATTATTAGCAATGGTTGAAGGAGACACATTCTTTAACAGATCCGAAGAAATTACATGGGTATGTAGAAAATGTGGATTCGTATATAAAGGAGAAAAACCACCAGAAGTATGTCCTATCTGTGAACATCCTGCAGCTTACTTCGAATTATCACAAGAAGAGTTCTAAATTAAAAAAAATGACTTAAATAATATTAATATTAGGAGCTGAAAAAATGGCTGACTTTGATAAAACAAGTATTGTTCTATGTAAAAATAGTGGAAACGTTATAGAAATTATAAAACCTGGACAAGATGTTGATGTAAGTCAATTAAATGTTATTGAAGCAAAAACTGAAGGAGAAGGTGCACCTAAACACGTACCTGTTATTACAAGATTAGATTGTGGATACCACGTAAAAGTTGGAGAAGTTGAACATCCAATGGATGAGGATCACTACATTGCAATGATTGAATTAATCGCAGATGGTCAAATCCACAAACAATACTTAAATCCTGGAGACAAACCTGAAGCATACTTTGAAATTCCTGAAGCAAAATGTGTAGAAGCCAGAGAATTTTGTACACTTCACGGATTATGGAAAGCTTAAATGCTTTCAACTTTTTTTAATTTTTTAAACTATTTCTAACCAATTTTTTTATTAAATCACTTATTATAACTCAAAAAGTATATTTAATATTATTACTAAAATAGTAGTGAATAAAATATTATATTCAATATAAAATAAATAGGAAAAAATATTATGATTTTAAAAGCAAAAGCACCAAAAATAGCAGATGGCGTATATTTTGTAGGTACATTAGACTGGGATAGAAGAGAATATCATGGATACACATTAAACGGTACTTCATACAATGCATTTTTAATATTCAGTCAGGACAAAACAGTACTGATAGACAATGTTTACCCAGGAAAAGTCTATTCATCACAATTTTGGGGAAGAATAGCAGACGCATGTGAACAAGAAAATAAAGAATTGAAAATCGATTACATAATACAGAACCACGTGGAAAAAGATCACAGCGGTACACTATCCGAAATTCATCAAAAATTCCCTGATGCACCAATTTACTGTACTGCAGTAGCAAAAATGGGATTAATTAAACATTACCCTGATTTAGAAGATGCAGAATTTGTAACCGTACAAACCGGTGATTCATTAAACGTTGGTGATAAAACATTTGCATTTGTAGATGCAAAAATGTTACACTGGCCCGACAGCATGTTCACTTTCTTACAGGAAGATGGAATACTCTTCTCAAATGATGCTTTTGGTCAACACATATGTGGAATGGAAAGATACGACTATGAAGTTCCAGAATCATTACTAATCGAAGCAGCTCAAAAATTCTATGCAAACCTTTTAACACCTTTCACACCTTTATTAAACATGAAGTTAAATGAAATAGTGGAAATGGGCCTTTTGGAGCAAATCAAATTAATTGCACCTTCACACGGACAAATCTGGACAGAACCTATGAAAATCATAGATGCATACAAAAACTGGGCTAGTGGCGTATGCCAAAAAGATCAAGCCACATTAATCTATGATACCATGCACTTTTCAACACAGTACATGGCTCATGCAATTGCCGAAGGATTAATGAGTGAAGGAGTTAATGTAAAAATGCACTTCTTAAAAGAAGATGAAAGAAGTGAAATAGTCAAAGATATTCTTGAAAGTAAAGCTGTACTTATGGGAGTTCCAACCCTGTTTAATAAAGTATTCCCTAGCATTGCAGATGTATTGTTATACACTGATGAACTGGAATTTGCAAGAACAGGAATAAAAAGATTAGGAGCTACATTTGGTTCATATGGATGGGCAGGAAATGGTCCTAAATGGTTAAACGGTAAAATGGAAGAAGCAGGATTTGAAATGATTGACAATCTTGAAATCAACTATGTACCTGATGATTCAGAATTGGAAAAATGCTTTGAATTAGGAGTTAAAATGGCTGAAGAAATCAAAAAGTTATAATGACTTCACATAATCCCCTTTTTTTAACAAAAATAATAATATAAAAAAAAATAGTGGTTAGAATATTAATCATATTCTGAAATTTTCTTTTCCTCTTGTAAGTTATCTTGTAGTAACTTATCCTGTTGTTCTTTTTCTTTGACTTTAATGATGTAATCAAGCATTTCATCAATAGTTGTTGAAACATCAATATTTTCTATTACTGGAATATTGTTCTTTTTTGCTACTCCAACAATGTAATCATGAGTTTTTCTAATTGAAGTGAAATTTTTCAAATATCTTTTCAAAGGTCTTCTTGCCCATAACTGCCTACATCGGGAATAGAATCTTCCTTTATGTATTTCCTCATCGGATAATGCCAATACGAACATGTATACATTAGGCCTGTTTAAAAGATCTTCATCAATAAAACCCGGAACTATATGAACCCCTTCAATGACTATGCTTATTCCTTCTTTTATGGAACGTTCTATTACTCCGGTTAAACCTACATTTACTGTTTCAACGTGATCTTTAAATCCAAGGAGTGTTTTATCAAATTCTGGTGGTGCAGGTGTTTTCAATGCATCTTCTGCAGTATAACTTGATTCGAATAATGTTGGACATAATTCTTTGGATACCATTTTTCTCATTACTTCACGAATCATATCAGTACTGTGCATGTTTTTAATACCTAGTTTACTTGCCAGTTCAAAGGAAATGGATGATGTTCCTATACCTGAAGCTCCACCTATCAGTATAATCAATGGATCTTTTGATCTTCTAATCTGTTTCCAGACAATGTATCTTTTTGCCAGTCCGGGATCATCTTTTTCTAGTCTTATTCGAACTCTGTTTATTAAATCTGGTATTGAAATAATATCCTGGCCATCATTTAGTATTGATTCTTCTATTTCTGAAGCAATTTCGTATGCTTTATTTGGTTCCACATCTGAGCGAATTAACGATTTTGAAAGTATTCCTTTAGAAAATGGTTCCCTGTATTTTTTTCCACCAACTTCTCCTTCAACCATTAACATATTCTCACCACCTGTATTATAGTTAAAATTTTAAATAAATTATCATTTAGTTATATGTTTTTTATTTAATATATCCTTTATTCAAACAGATATTAAAAATTATAAACATTATATTAAAAGAAATAATTATCAAGACAATATTCAATGAAAGTTAAAAAATAATAGATAAAAGAAGGTGAAATAAGTTTAATTATTATAACTAAGTAAACTGTATTTTTTTAAGCTGCTTGGAACATGTCTTTTGTTGCACCGCATAAAGGACATTTCCAATCATCAGGTAATTCTTCAAATAATGTACCTGGAGCTATACCGTGTGCCTCATCACCTTTTTCTGAGTCATATACCCATCCGCATAACATACATTTATATTTTGCCATAAAAATCACTCCGTTTCTTTATAATTATAATTTAATTTTCTTAATTAATATATTTTCATAATAACATGACAAATGTTAACTCTTATAATCCCAATTATCATTATACATAAAAAAAAATTATTCTAAAAGTACAAAGAGATTATTTGTTAATTTTTTGCTTAATAACAACTCTTTATCTTCTACCAATAATTTAACCGGCCCATTTAATGGTGAAGAATTAATTAATGTAATCTCGGTCTCCAATGTTATACCCATATCTAAAAATTCTTTTATGTCTTCATTACTTCCTCTTATGAATTTAATTTTTCCAACTTGATTGGGTAACATGTTTCCTACTGCAACCAGGTTTTCAATTCTTTTAGGAATTTCTGATATACTTTGAATTTTTGAACACTCGTAACATGTTGGTACGTCTAGACCGCATATTGGAATTATATTGTGATCATCTGGACATTCGTCAGGATATTCTAACAATTGACACATTTTTCTTTCTGCTTCATCAGATAATGAATGTTCCATGGCACAAGCCTGTTCATGTAAATCTTCCATTTCAATACCGAGAGTGTTGTATAAGAATGATTCGAGTAACCTGTGCTTACGAACAATACTTCTTGCTATTTTATAACCCTTATCTGTTAATTTAACTCCCTTGTATTGATAGTAATTTACATAGCCCTCTTCTTCTAACTTTTTAAGCATTTGAGTAACACTGCCCGGAGCTATACCCAAATCCTTAGAAATCTCTGTTGTCTTGGCCATTCGATCTGAAAGACTTTTTTTGTAAATTGTTTCGAGATATTCCTCAACATTTTCACTAATAATTTTTCCATGCATTTTAAAACACTCAAGTAATTAACATTGTATTATTAATTAATATTTATAGAACTGATTAATATAAATTTATCTCAGAACTATTTATGATTAACTAAATTTATAATAATATTGATTTTAATTCTCTTCTAAGCAATTTCCAGTTGTTTACACGAGGCAATTCATCGACAGTAAATATTTTTCTAGGAATTTTATATCTGGCTAAATTATTCTTAGCATATTCAATTAAACCATCTTCATCTTCACCATCTTTCCATATTACCGCTGCTGCTGGTATTTCACCCCTATGTTCATGAGGAATACTGAATATTGCTATTTCATCAACGGAATCATAGGCAATCAACACTTCTTCCACTTCTGTAGGATATATTTTCCAACCTGACATGATTATCATGTCTTTTTTACGGTCTGTTATGAACAACCTGTTATTTTCATCAAGATAACCAATATCACCGGACAGATACCATCCCTCTGACGTGAAAGTTTCCTTGTTTGCTTCAGGTCGATTCCAATATCCTTTTGCTGTTGACGGTCCCCTTAATGCTATTTCTCCCTGTTGATTAATGTCAAGTTCAATATTTGGATTTTCAGTATCAACTATTTTTACTTCTGTAAAACATACGGGATGTCCAACACTTTCATATCTATCAGCTGCAGAATAATCTTCAGGTCTGATAACCGTACCTGTTCCGATGACTATTGTTTCTGATGATCCGTAGGCATTGAGAATTGGTATTCCATATTTTTTGTAGAATTTTTTCCATGTATCCTGATGTAAAGGACCTCCACCAGATACCATACATTTAACGGAGTATAATTTATTTGAAACCAGATCAGGATTTGAAATTATTGAATGTATAACAGGAGGCATACCTGTTGCATGCGTAACATTATTTTCATATATTATGTCAAGATATTGCGGAAAAGTATAACTGTTTTTAGTTATACATAGTGCTGCTGCTCTTAATGCTGATATTGCCCATGAAATACCTACATGTGCCATAGGATAAATGCAAAACATCACACTATCCTGGGTCATTTTTAGGACATCACATTCATTTTGTATTGCACTAAACCAGTTACCATGGGTTAACATTGCACCTTTTGGTTTTCCTGTTGTTCCACTAGTGTACTGTAGTTGACATAAATCATCCCATGAAGTATTGGCAGCTTCCAATATTTCATCATTTTTATACTCATCCAGAACTGGAATTATATATGTATCGAGTTCCAATTCAGGAATTTTTTCGTCTGTAATTATTAGTTTTGCTTGAGAATCTTCGGCATAATACTTTAATTCAGGTATTGTGTAAATACGGTTTGTTGGTACGGCAACTGCCCCTATACGCCACAATGCTAAAAATGAAAATAGATACTCCGGAGAATTATTTAAATAAATTAAAACCCTGTCCCCTTTTTCTACTCCAAGATCCATTAATTGTCTGCCCAGATGTGAAATAATTCCCAGTATGTCCCTTGAATTATATTTTATTCCCCTGTCTATTGAGTAATATACCGGTTTATCCAATCTACATGAGTTTGCATCTAAAAAAGTTGTTACATTAATCATATTCAATCCTTCACTTAATATCTATAGTACATATATGTGATTTTTAATATAAACATTTTAAAAAAAACAGTTAGAAAAAAAGAGAAAAAGGAGATTATAATTTGTCAGGATTAGTAGTATAACTGTGCCAGCCAATCTACACTTAGGTACCTTTCACCTGTATCAGGTAATATTGCTACAATAGTTTTTCCCTTATTTTCCGGTCTTTTGGCCAATTCTATTGCTGCGTGTATTGCTGCTCCTGAAGATATTCCTGCAAGGATTCCTTCTTTTTGTGCTAGATTGATTGTTCCTTGACCTGCATCTTCGTCAGTTACTGTGATTACTTCATCAACCAGTTCCAAATCAAGATTGTCTGCGACGAATCCCGGACTTATTCCCTGTATTTTATGTGGTCCTTTCACGCCTTTGGATATAATAGGTGATGATGCAGCTTCCACTACCACAAGTTGGAAGTCCTCTTTTTTAGGTTTGATTGCTCTTGCAATTCCTGTTGCTGTTCCTCCGGTTCCTGCAGCTGATACTACTATGTCAACATTTCCGTCTGTGTCAGTGTATATTTCTTCTCCGGTTAATATTTCATGTATTTTAGGGTTTGCTTTATTTTCAAATTGTTGTAGAATAAAAGAGTTTTCAATTTCTTCATGTGCTTTGTTTGCTTCTTCTATTGCTCCAGGTATACCGTTTGATGCTGGTGTTTCAATCAGTTCTGCTCCGAAGATTTTGATTAATTTCTTTCTTTCTTCTGAAAAGTTTTCAGGAAGGAATATTTTTAATTTATATCCTTTTGCTGCTGCTGCAAAAGCCAAACCGATTCCTGTATTTCCACTTGTTGGTTCTATAAGTACTGTGTCCTTGTTAATTTTTCCTTCTTTTTCTGCTTCTTCAATTAATGACACTGCTACCCTATCTTTAACACTGCTAACTGGGTTGAATGATTCAACTTTCACCAATACTTCCGCATCCAAACCTTCTGTTAATTTGTTTATTTTAACCAATGGAGTATTTCCTATTGTTTCAGTGATATCGTTTGCTATTGGTTTTTTTAGTATTTCTATGTTTTCTATTGCCATTTTTTTCACTTCCTTTTTTTATTATACGTTAATTATTAATTTATTTTTCATTTGTTAAAGTATTATTTTATATAAATTCTTTTTTTAATAAATATAAACATACATAACAGTGATATAATTTATTAAATTTAAAAATCACTGTTTTAAACTAATTTTGAAAAATTTTATTTTTAATCCCATCATATAATAATTGAATTACATAATATATAAATATAACAATTGTTATATTATTAGTTGAAGAGTATATACATAAATAGAATTAAAAATAAAGATATATAAAGAGATTTAATTTTAAAAAAAAGAATGAACGGAATTAAAAATATGTTTGAAGGAATAAAGGAAGACATAAACACTGTTTTCTCAAACGATCCTGCCGCAAAAAGTACTATTGAAGTATTGTTATGCTATCCAGGATTACATGCCATTTGGTTACATAAAATAGCACATTGGTTCTGGAAAAAAAATCATTACCTGACAGGACGATACATTTCACACATAAACAGATTCTTAACCGGAATTGAAATACATCCCGGTGCTACAATAGGAAAAAGATTTTTCATAGATCATGGAATGGGAATAGTGATTGGTGAAACAACAATCATAGGTGATGATGTACTTTTATATAAGGGTGTGGTACTCGGAGGAACCAGTCTTGAAAAAGAAAAAAGACACCCAACAATAAAAAACAATGTGGTTGTCGGAACAGGAGCTATAGTACTTGGAGACATAGAAATTGGTGAAAACTGTAAAATAGGAGCAGGATCTGTAGTCACAAAATCAGCACCACCTAACTCAACCATTGTAGGTATTCCTGGAAAAACATTAGAATCAATTAAAAATCAAAATAAGAATACACACGATTTAGAACACGGAAAAATACCTGACCCAATTACAGACATACTTAACTCCATAATAAAAAGACAGGAAGAAATAGAAAAAATTGTCTTCAACAAAAACTATTCGGAAGAAGATCAAAAAATGATGTACAAGGAACTAAGAGAATTATGTGATAGTGATAAAGAGGAATAATCCTCTTTATTTAAAATTTACATTTATACTACCTGTACCATTAGAATACTTAATATATTTAACCTCCGTATTATGATACCACGACTTTTTTAAATAGACATAATGATTATTAACATGTCCATTAAAACTCACATCACATGGAACTTCAACATTCAACTTCTTTACGGAACTATCAGAAAATGTTAATGTAGTCGACAGAAACTTTTTATCAGCATTTTCAACATAAAACAATTTCATATCACAGGGTACGAATACACTGATTCTACGTTTAGATTCAACATCCAATGAATATACCAGTTTAATATTCTTTTGAATTTCCACTAACAAACTTTTTATTTCAATTGCAGTTATTACATCATTTGAAGTTTCCACCGCATTGAATATTAATGGAATAGTGATAATGGATAAAATCATCAAAAATACAAAAAACATCAACAAATATTCCAATGCCACTTGTCCTTTACTATCCATCAGATCATCCCCAGGAATAATAAGATTAATTCATAAGTATTTCCTATACATATTGTAATTAATAACCCCGCGAATATGAAAGGAGCAAATGACAATCCATCCTTAATTTTAACAACATCCTTTTCATAATTATTTTTTATTAAAAGTATGTCTCGCGAAGACAAACCTGCAGACTTCATACCACAAATCAGATTTTTTTCTGCTTTATTTAAAAAAATATCCCTCATGTTCTGGAGGGTAGTATTTTTTTTGAATAAATATCGGCCATTTTCATAATAGAAGGGATATGCTAAAATCATTCCTTCCATTAACTCATTCTTATCAACATCCCTTGTAAAGACATCCCTGAATATTCCCATTCGAATAGTATTTCTTATGCTTATCAAAATCATCAGAATAATAAATTCACATGTGTAACTTATAATCGTATATGATAAGAATTCCTTAATTAACACAAGTAGAGACAAAATTAATAAAAAGAAATCATGTTTCATTACTTTAATCAGTATACCTGTAACAACCAGTAAAAAAATGATTTTTAAGAATATGTCATATACATTCAATTGTTGAATAATATCATATGAAATTATAAGTGAATTTAATGAAAGGAATACCTCCTTATAATTCAAAGTCTTCTTTAAATCATTGATTAAATAAGGTTTATCATTAATTATTTTGATTAATACAATTATCATTATCACGGGAACTATTGCCAGAACACTATTGAAAATTAACAAAAATGTTGGAATTTTAAATGATCCCAGATTAAAGGGCAATACAAGATTCAGACAGACATAAGTCGGGATGACTTCTAAAAATTCAGGTATGAAAATAGTAGATACTGCCGTCAACAGTTTTACATCCCCTCCTGCCCATACTCCAAAATGCCATAAAATGTATGAGAAGACAAAAACAAGGATTATTGAAAGATAATAAAAATAATTAAAAACATGTATTATCTGGAAATAAATTGTAACCAGGACTATTCCCGTAAAAAACAGGAATACATTCAATTTATTTGGTATGATCTGGTGTTTTACATCAGTATATGTTGCAATTAAACAACATATAATTACTAAAAATAATGCTAAAATCTTGATATAATCTAAATTCATAATATATTTCTAAAAAAAAGGGAAGAAGGATTAATTATTGTTTTCTTTTTTATCCTTTGCTGCTTTAATGAAAGATTTGAATATTGGATGAGGAGAATTTGGTCTTGATTTAAATTCAGGATGGAATTGACATCCCAAGAACCATGGATGATCCTTAAGTTCAATCATTTCAACCAGGAAATCATCAGGAGAAGTACCTGAAATAACTGCACCATAATCTGTTAAAACATCACGGTATTCATTATTCACTTCATACCTATGTCTGTGTCTTTCTGATACTTGTTCTTCCTTATAAGCTTCGTATGCTATAGTATCTTTTTTAACTGTACATGGATATGCACCCAACCTCATGGTACCACCCATATTGTTGATTTTCTTTTGTTCTTCCATCATATCAATTACAGGACAGGAACAATCCTCTTCAAACTCCGTACTGTTAGCATCAGGATGACCATTCAATTGTGCGATGGCAATTGACATTGCATGTAAACCTAAACAGATACCGAAAATTGGAATCTTATTGTGAATAGCATATTTCACTGTTTCTATTTTTCCGGAAATACCTCTTTCACCGAATCCTCCAGGTATTAACAATCCATCATATTTTGACAGAGTGTCCAAATTAAAGTCATTATCTGCTTTAATCCAGTCAATTTCTACCTGAACCTTATTTGCTGCACCGGCATGTTTTAGAGCTTCTCTTATACTTATATATGCATCTTCCAATTCAATGTACTTTCCAACCACACCAATTTTAACCTTAGGTGACTCGATTTTTAAATCTTCAACGATTTGACTCCATTCATATAAGTCTGCCTTGTCAGGAACTTCTAATCCTAAACGATTTAAAACTATTTGTCCGACATTTTCAGCATACATCGTTAAAGGAACTTCATAAATTGAATGAGCATCAGGGGTATTAATAACTGCCTCCTTAGGTACATCACAGAAATGAGCAATTTTTTCTTTAAGATTATCATCGAGCAGTAATTCTGATCTGCAAACAATCATGTCCGGATTTATACCTAGACCTCTAAGTTCCTTAGTACTGTGTTGTGTTGGTTTGGTCTTAAATTCCTTTGCAGCTTTAAGATATGGAACATATGTTACATGTACGAACATACAATTTTCATGTCCTTCCTCATTTTTTAGTTGGCGAACAGCTTCTATAAACGGTTGACTTTCTATGTCACCCACTGTTCCTCCGACTTCAAGCATTACAACTTCTGCTCTTGTTTTCTTTGCGACGTTTCTTATCATTAATTTAATTTCATCAGTGATATGTGGAATAATCTGCACACATGACCCCAGATATTCCCCTTTTCTTTCTTTTTCTATTACTGAGGAATATACTTTTCCTGTTGTGATGTTTGCCTTTCCTGATAGTTCAGTATCGAGGAATCTTTCATAATGACCTAAATCAAGGTCACATTCCATTCCATCGTCGGTTACATAAACTTCTCCATGTTGATATGGGTTTAATGTTCCAGAATCCCAATTTAAATATGGGTCTATTTTTATTGCTGTTACATTAACACCATATGATCTTAATATTCTTCCTATAGATGCTGATGTAATTCCTTTTCCAATGGAACTTACAACACCACCCGTAACTACAATATATTTTGACAATTTACCATTCTTCCCTATAAAATGTTATAAAATTATCAATATAATTATCATATATTAAACAATATAATAATAATTATTTTATAATTTATTTAATTTACAATATAAATATTTATAAATTCTTTAAAAAATTTAATATAGAACTAATTATGTTTTTAATCTTATTTAGAGTTTTCATTTTAAAAATAATTACTTCCAAATAAACAACTAAACAAAAAGCAAATTATTTAAAAATTATTAATAAAATTACATATTTCATCTAATAAAACTATTAAAAGAACACATATTAAATTAATTGTTGAAAAATTTTCAACAATTATATAAATAGT
This sequence comes from Methanosphaera sp., assembly GCA_013330915.1. Lineage (GTDB taxonomy): Archaea > Methanobacteriota > Methanobacteria > Methanobacteriales > Methanobacteriaceae > Methanosphaera > Methanosphaera sp11921u. The sequence goes on from DUHK01000056.1 coordinate 16,665, forward strand.
TAAAACATATAATATACTATGAAAGATATAACTGACATTGAACATATCAATAATGAATATGAAGAAACTCTCTTAATGTTAAAAGATAATGGAATTATATATAAAGGCGCAAGCAAAGCTTTTTCAACATTTTTAGTATTATGGTTTTTATCTAAACAGGACATGCATGGATATATGCTGATGAAAAAGATTGATGAATTTTTCATCCCACAAATAGAAATAGGATTGATGAAATCCACAAAAGCAAATAAAATTTATCCACTGTTGAAAACCATGAAAGAAGATGGATTGATTGAATCATATAATGGAATTCATAAAAAGAAAGAAGTTAAAATATACCGTTTAACCAGCCACGGATTAAAATTATACAAGTTAATTCAAAAAGAGTTCACATTCAACAAAAAAAGAAAAATTTGGAGAGAGTTGTTCGCCGATTTAAACATTATCGAAAATTAAACAATCACTTTTTTTATTCTTTACTAATTTTTATCATTTCACTAAGTAAAGTATGTCCTATGATAGTGTCATACTTACCTTTGGACATGTCTTCAGAGTAAAATTCAGTTGCATCAGGTTCCTTAATATTTGTGGAATATATTGCAAATGGAATTGGAGTCATGGTGTGTGTTTTTATATCGATTGGAGTTGGATGATCCGGCAATACTGCAATTGTGTACTCAGGATCTATTTCAGGCAATTCTTTTAATAGTTTTTCAAGGATAATACTGTCAATATTTTCTATTGCCCTTATTTTTTCTGGTAAATTACCTTCATGACCTGCTTCATCAGGTGCTTCTATATGAATAAACTGCACATCATGTGTTTTTAAAGATTCCAATGCATAATTTACCTTGTTTTCATAGTTGGTATCGAAATATGCTGTTGCACCAGGCACTTCTATTACATCCAAATCAATATAGGTACTTATACCTTTTAATAAGTCAACACCAGTTATTGTTGCTCCGGACATATTGTATTTTTCTGGGAAGTTACCTATTACAGGTTTTGCACCTTGTCCCCATAACCAGATCATGTTTGCAGGTAATTTGCCTTCTTTAATTCTTTTTTGGTTTACAGGATGATTTTCCAGCACTTCTGTTGAATCTCTCATTAGTTGATTGATAAGTTGTGATTTTTCATTATCTGGTTTTAAATAATGTTCTTCTGCACATTGACCTACAACATCATGTGGTGGGGTTGATTTTAATTCTTCCATTTCCAAATCTTCAATAACAAACAGGTTTCTGTAACTGACTCCAGGATAAAAAGTACCTAAGTCACCGAAGCTTTCGTTCAATGCTTCTATTAACTCTGCTGCTTCTTCGGATGAAATGTGGTCTGCGGTAAAATCGTTTATTTTTCCATCTTTAACATTGATGAAGTTTAATCTGAAAGCAACGTCATTATCTCCGAGAGATACACCCACACTTGGAGCTTCCAATGGTCCTCGTCCTTTTAACATTGATGGATCAAAACCCATGATTGATGTGTTTGCCACATCTGAACCCGGAGTCATGCCGTCCGGAACATTCTTTGCCAAACCTGTATAACCATTTTTTGCTATGAAATCCATGTTTGGAGTATTTGCTTCGACAACGGGAGTTTTTCCGTTTAATTGTTCTAATGGCTCATCAGCCATTCCGTCTGCTATTACTATTACATATTTCATTTTAATCACGTGCTTTTATTATTTTTTATATTATGTTTAATAACTAATAAAAATTTCTAAATTTTTAGGCTTACTTAAATTGTATGTACATGTCCACAGGTACAATGTTCTTCACTGAAAGGATCACCAGACAAATTCCAATCAATATCATTATAATTTTCATAAACAGGTACAAGAACATCCCTAAGTTCCATCACGGCAAGACCCAATAAATTTTTTCCTACATATTTGCCGTCGTCTGTTTGCTCAACTCCCCATTCAAGGTTATTGCTTTTGAAAACTATTATATTGTTTTTAGTCTTAATAACTTCCTTTATAAAATTTATATCAGTGACAAATTTGTAATACACGGCATTTAAAAGAACTGTATACTTCAACTCTTCCCATAATTGTGGAGATTTTTCACTTAACTGGGATTCTGCTAATTCCAGTATCTCATTGGCAGAAGAATAAGCATTAGTTCCAATATGGATATGTGTTGATTTATCAGACAGCAATGAATCAAACATGAAAATAATGTTTTTGTTTTCATTCACATCAATGTCATACTTTGGTTTTGCATCTTCCCTCCACAACTTGATAAATAATGGTTTTGATGAAGAAGTAAGATAATCCCTAGCTTGCTGACTAAGTGATTCATCAGGAGTTAAATCCTCAGTAAATGTAGGAGCCTTTGGAAAAACTTTCAAGTATTCGTCCATATCATCTACATTTTTCCTATAAGTCAAAAGATATTCAGCACCGGTGCCTGTTTTCCAAAATGAAGATTGTTCAGGATAAGTCGGATATTTAATCCATGGTGGTGCTATATATTTTCCATCACGAACAGTCATACTAATTACCATAATATCCCCTCGATAATTCTATAATAATTTTTTAAAAAAAAAGTGAAGCAGAAACTAATACCTAATTGGCATTAGCTTTTCCAATACTTATGATGTCACTGAGAATTGCTGATGCTGTTTCTATTGAACCTGCACCTACACCAACTACCATCACATCATCCGCTAAATCTGTTTTGAAATTGATTACATTTAAAGTTCCATTTACTGCAAATGGTGAACCTTGTTTAACCAACATCGGAGCAACTGTAATTTTACCATCTTTTGCTTCTGCAACTAATTTTATAAGATACCCATCCTTAAGAGCTAGTTGAACGGCATTGGACGTAATGCTGGATATTCCATGTAATGAAACATCTTTTAAAGTTACATCCCAACCCATCAGAGCATTTGCTATGATTACAATTTTACAAGCTGCATCCAATCCTTCAACATCCTGATAAGGATTTGTTTCTGCTATACCCAATTCCTGAGCTTCTTTTAATGTTGGTTCGTATTCCGTTCCTTCATTAGCCATACGGGATAGGATATAATTTGTAGTACCATTTAATATTCCCTGAACTGATTCAATCTTATTACCGGCCAATGATTGACGGGCAGTATTGATAACTGGCATAGCTCCACCTACAGATGCTTCAAACCTAAATTTAACGTTGTTTTCTTTTGCAGCATCAATTAATGTTTTAAAGTTCAAAGCCAATGGACCCTTATTTGAAGTTACCACATCTTTCTTATCGTTCATTGCTTTTAATATGTTTGATTGGGTTGGTTCACCATCATCAATATTTGTTGGTGTAGCCTCAACAAGACAGTCATATTCGGCTAAATCCAATACTTCCAATCCATCCACATCACTTACCCCGAATTCAGGGTAGTCTTTTATTTTTCCACTTTGTTCCTTGGTATCCAAAGCCAGTTGTAAGTCCAAACCATCAGGATTAATTGCTGCTCCAGACCTGTCTGCAATTGCAGTTATCTGAAGATCCAAACCGTATCTTTCAATTAATTCATCATGTTTATTCTTTACAACATTGGCTACTCCCTGTCCAACTGCTCCAAAACCAAGAACACATAATCTCATTTTATTTACAGCCATTGAATTAATCTCCCTTTATATCTCTTTAATTAATAATAAATTGTCACTGTCAGCAATTTTCTGAACTTCTTGTGTTGCTTCCAAACGTTTATTTTCACTTGTTTCAATGACTATTTTACAAACTGATTCCTGAAGATCGTTTCCAATATTCAAATCAACGCTGGAAATTTTAACATCTTCTAATTCATCAATCTTATGTACTGTTTGCATAATGTCACTGGCAGGAAGATTACCTAACAATAAGAAAGTTTGCTTATCTTTTTCCAATATTCCATCAATCTGAACAATATCCACATTTTGTTGACGTATGAATTCTATTCCTTTTTCCAGTATATCTTTAGAACCATCTAAAGTGAAATGTACAGGAATCTTGCCGTCTGCAGTCCTGTTATCATGTTCATGTATGATTGTGGAAACATTTGCACCGAAGTTAGATAATGGTTGTAATATACTCACCAATTGTCCTGGAGTGTCCGGTAATTCTACTAATAATTTTAATCTCATTTCGTCCATTTCCCTTTTTCTGCTACTACACTACCTTGTTTGTCAACATGTGCATTTCTCAATATTTTTTCTGGATTTTTTTCTTCCATTACATCTTCTCTTGTTCTGTTAAGGTTATCTACAATGTAACGTGTTTCTTCTGAATCTGGTATTTTATCCAATACTTCTGAAAACTTATTTAATATTTTTTCTGCTTCTTTTTCAATTTCCATAATAGTATGCTCCTAAAAGTATTTTTATATTAATACACATTATTTCGTTTATGTTATTTATTATGTTTATTTTAACTTAAATATCTTTAGAATTTAAGAAAATACTTAATTTAAACCAATTATTTTTCCAATATTTTTTTAAATTCTTCTTTTTTTAAAATTTTCTTTTTAATAACTTTATCGATTCCCGAACCATATTGTGCTGCCTTTTTTGGTCTGAATGCAATGTAATCAGGCACTCCCATTTCACTGGCCACTTCCCTTAATATGTGCTTTCTCATATTATCATCATTAGAATGCAGCATATATCTTATCGGTGTTTTACATGCAGTCTGTATAACATCCTTATCAAGAAATGGAACTCTTAACTCAATTGAATTGCTCATGGTTGCTTTATCATCACGTTCAAGATTAACATGATACATGTTATTTAAATCATAAGTTAATTCTTCAAGCAACTTATCTGGAGAGTCATATTTATTTTTGTATCTGTTGTATCCACAGAATAGCTCATCGGCACCCTGACCTGAAAGTATAACCTTCTGATTGTCTTCACTCGCCAGTTTACTCGTTAACTTAATGGTCATTCCCACTCCTATTTTCATGAGATTTGTATCTTCAATGCTATTTACAGTATCTTCAAAATGATTTTCTATGATTTCCTGATCGATTATCCATGTTTTAAGAGGTAACCCTATATCTTTTGCAACCCTTTGTGCAAAATCAAGATCCTGACTGTTTTGTGTTCCAACAGTGTAAAGTGTGGTTTTGACATTTAATTCTTTGAGCAATACCGCAAGTAATGTACTGTCAACACCTGCAGAAAACAATAAAGCAACATTATTTAAATTTCTGGTTCTTTTCCTGACTGCACACAAAATATTGTTTTTAAGTTCGGATTTCAAGGATTCATAAGGTGTATCAGATTCATATCGGGTAAATTCATCATCAATTTTTATTATTTTACCATTATAAATGGCAGTTCTTGGATTTAATGATTGAATATTATTTAATTTTATGCTCGTCAATGCTTTTGATTCACTTGCAAAAGAGAATGTATCTGAATCATTTGAATAATACAATGGTTTTACACCAACATTATCTCTTAGAGCGACAAAATCCTTATTATCTGTTACACAAAATGCATAATCTCCATCCAATAACGGAATCGTTTTTTTAACTGCATCCATTAAATCATGATCATAATACTTTTCAATTAATTTTAGAATTACTTCACAATCAGAATTGCTTTTGAAATCTTTTAATCCATGATCCTTGATTAATTGCGAATAATTATATATTTCCGCATTTGCTATGAGTACCAGATTACCGTTTGTTATAGGTTGAATCTCATTATTTCCTACTATGGAAAGTAAATTATGGGCTAACATGAAATCTGAACTTTCGATATCATGGTTAATTTCATCATCATAATATATTTTGTTATTGGAGTAAATTCCCCTGGCATCAGGACCCCTGTGGCTTAGGGTATTTAACATTTCATATAACTTTTCATTAACATTTTGTCCTTTAATTCCAATTATAGAACACATTAAAATTTTTCCTTAAAATTTAATAAAAAAAAAGGTTATTTTGTGGGGGTTATAAATTTAAATTACTACGTAATTTAGTAACATAATCCAAACAGTCATCCACATGAAGTAATATGGTAAAACCCCATTGGATATCCAGGAACCTAAACTAATTTCTTCTCTACCGTATTTCTTTTCCGCATATTTTCCTAGACCATATACAATAACAAGTGAAATTAATACACCTAATATTTCATTGGTAACTGGTAACAATCCTTTAACTGTAAATAGGAAAGAAATTATACCAGCAATTATTCCACCTACGATATGTTCATAAGACATGATATTTATTGCTTCCATTATATCAACCGTTTTATTTTTCCCTTTGTTTATATTATTATAATGTTTCTTTGATATTATTAATAAAATTTTTTATTTTATGTTTTGATTTTTGTAAACCATTGAAATGATTATCATGATTTTTATCACGTTCTTCTATTTGATTATACAGTAGGGTATAATCCTGTGCCATTTGTTTTGTTGTTTTGAATGTTATGTTAGGAATTTCCATAATGGCTTTTTCGTAATCCTGCGGACTTCTGGATAGGCTTATTATCTTGTCATATGCTTTTTGTGGATCGTTTTCTATGAAGAATCCCCCACCATTTTCATGAACACGTTCACCTAACGCTCCAATATCCAAAGTCAATACCGGAATTCCACAACCCCAACTTTCTGTAAGTGTATGACAATATGTTTCCGGCCATATTGATAATAATCCTATGAAATGTGGCTTGATTTTATTTACTTCCTTGCAGAATTCGCTACGTTTGTAATAACCGTGGTGAATACCTATATCCTCCAAATTAAATTTCGGATGAATGTTACCCATGTAATGTAATTCAAGCTTGTTGTCAACATCACATTCCTTGATTTTCTTAATCAGCCAACCACCCTTATTCACATTAATATGTCCAGGGAATAATATTCTGATAGGTTCATTCTCCTTAAATTCCCGAACAACTATTTCAGATGGTGTTTGAATATCACGACCGTGTTCTATTATTCTGAAGTCTTCTTTTTGAAGCTCAGGATAAAATTCACAATACAAATCGTGTGCAGATTTGGAAGTGGTGACAAATGCATCACAATATTTAAACATCCTTGAAACATGACTTCTCCATGTTTGTATGAAAGACTTGAGTATTGGTGCGTTTAAACCACCGGTTATATCACATTGTCCTGTGTTAGAGTTTACATTGCTGCAATGACCGCCACAATAATTCTCTTGATCATCTATCAAATTGTGTGAAGGACAAATGTAATAGAAATCATGGAATGACAGTACAACAGGAATTCCAAGAGTATGAGCTACGTATGGCATGTCGAAGGAGTGACGTATCAAATGTCTTATATGTACCAGATCTATTTTTAACAGGTGCAGAATGTTGAAATAAATTCTTCTAAATTCCCTGTTAAATGGTTCTCTAATGGTGTATGTTGATTTAATATCCCATTTAGCCAACAATTTCAGATGCTGCAGGAATTCGTTGTCTGCATTATCATCCGAACTGATTGTATTAGATATTTTTGAGTACTTGTATAGTTTAATCTCTGTTTTACCTGCAGTCAAAAGGTATGGCTCAATGTTTTCAGACAGATTAGCCATTAATTCAATACTAGTATGTAATGTTCCGCCATTTCCTTCATGAATAAGATACAAGATTCTTTTTACGTTGAATTGACTGTTATCATCATCCAATGCTCTGCTAATGTTTTCACGTATTATGTTCAAATCAACCGAATTAGTTAAATCCAATAGTTTCAAACGGTATTCCGGAAACTTCTCATCCAATATTTTTCTGTTTTCTTCAAACAATATTTCTTTCTGAGAAGAAAAGGAAACATTATGCTTGTGATAAATGTATGTTGAAGTATCCAATGCGTGCAGCCAGTCCTTTTCCAAGAGTCTCATACAAAAGTCATTTTCTTCACAGTATCCCATGCCGTATATTTGATCAAAGAATCCGACATCGTATATTGCATCTCTGCGGATATACATGCAAAATCCATTTCCTGTGGTTGCATAGACTTTGTCTCTTTTAGGCATCTTTTCTATGATGTTGCTTGTTCCAAGGATACCTATGTTTTCATTAATTTCATTGTCTTCATCCTTTACAGGCACTGAAAATGCACCTGCATTGTTTGATAAAGGCGTTACTGTAGCAATGTTATTTTTTGTATAAGATGTTACTTTCAGTTTTTGTAACCATTTTGGAGTAACTTCCGTGTCACTATTAAGTATCACAACATCGTGTGCAGTATTTTCAAATCCCAGATTGATGTTTTTAACGAAACCCTGATTTACTTCATTCGTTATGACCCTTACATTGTCCATTTTTTCATATTCAGACAACAACTTTCCAATCCTTTCATCTGTGCTGCAATCATCGATTAACAACAGCTCATAATCTATGCTCGTGTATCTTATTACACTTTCTATACATGCTTTTGTTTCATCATAAGCGTTGTAAATCGGTATGATTATTGATGTTTTCTCTTCAAATGATTTTAGGATATTGTCAATTGTTTTATCATCATATTTTAGTTTTAACAAATCATCACTTGTGTGTAAGAGTCGTTGGAAGTATTGATTTTTGAAATAGAATTCCTTGCTTTCATCATATTTGAAATTATTTTTCCAACAAACATAGTTAAAACTTAACTGATCCCGTCTGCTGTAATTTTCAACCTCATTAAACCAGTCTTCCATTACCTTTATCACTTCTGGATCACTATGATTTCTGAATATAATACCACTGGCGATTAATCCATTATTTTTAGGATAATTTTCTTTGGCATATCTTTCTATCTGTTTGTTGATTATTTCAGGGTCGTCTTTTTCCAATCGTATACATTCTCTTGCCTCATCATAGATATCATCACGTTTGTCATGTTTTATGACCATCAGTTTACGATTTTTAGCATATCTGTTTATGTATTCTTCCACGTCACCGATTATGTCAAAGTTTGCATCTATCCATAGAGAATAATCATATTCCTTAAGATATTCATGAGGAAGTATCTTATGACGCCTTGCCTTTCTGACACGATCCAAAGTACTTTCTTCCATTAGCTTAATAGTCCAAAAGTCGGATTTCAATTCAGGATTGTCAGTAAAGCAGATGTAATCAAAGTTAGGATTAATTACAGATGGAGTTACCAAATTGTCATAGTTTCCTGTTAAGGCCGTGTAAACCACAAGTTTATCCTTTTCAAAGTCAAAATTCATGGTTTTTTTAGCTATTAATTCTTCCAATGAATCCATAGGATGTAAGTTATCATCAATTGTTTCTATTAATTCATTTATATCTGTTGTTGCCTCATACAATGCATGAATTTCAAATTTAGACAGCATTTTTACGAACAATGAAAAGTCCTGATTGTTAGGATTATAGAAATTATACTGATATTTAATATAGACCAAATCAATCTTTAAATTGATTAATGTATTAACATAAGCTTTTGTGAATTCATTCTTATCCCATAGGGAATCAATTACCCATTTATTGTATAATACGAAACGACCGTCAATCATTTCCCCTATTTTTATGTCCTTAGAACCTAATGCCAATATGATACAATCATATTCCTCTGCGATTTTAAGGTAATCCTCCCCCAGAAGAACCTTGCTTTTGTTTTGACTTGTTACATACAGCACCCTTTCTGATGTTTTGTTCTCCTTGAATAGGAAATTTATTCTTCCAACAGAATCTTTTATTTTATCAGAATTTGCAAATTCATCCCACAAATCATATAAATCAGGATATCTTTCCGTTAATATCTTTTTATTCTCTGATTTTAATTTGTTTGATGCATCTTCATTAAATGATGCATGACGTCTATGATATACAAATACAGAGTCGTTTCTGATATTTAACCATCCCTCTTTGTATGCCCTGAATGTGAAATCAGTTTCTTCACCATAGCCTCTTCCGAAACTTTCATCAAAATACCCTATTTCATCGATAAGTTCCCGTTTAATGAATAAACAGAACCCATTGCCTGTAGGTGCTTCGATATTGCTGTTGAAGGACAACTTATCAATTTGATATGAACTTTTATTTAAAAATTTAAAGTCTTTTTTTGCCCCCAATTGCGGAATTGAAATATCTGACGCATTTGAATATGGTGTTACCGTTCCAATATGATTTGAGGAGTATGCACAATAAACTATATGAGATAACCAGTGAGGTGTTACGATAGTATCACTGTTTAACAATAAAACATCGTTTTGTGTTAATTTCATTCCCAAATTAACATTTTTGACAAATCCCTGATTTTTCTCATTTCTCACTATTTTTATGTTTGGTATTCCCTCCAATGAGGACAACAGCTCCCCTATCCGTTTATCACTACTGCAGTCATCTATTAATATTAATTCATAAGGTATGTTTGTGTTTCTCAGAACACTGGTTATGCAATCCTTTGTTTCCTCGTAAGCATTGTATATTGGAATGATTATTGATACTTCATTTTCTAAAGCATCCAGCATACTTAATGAAGTGTTGATATTGTAACGGTTGTCAAACTTTTTCATATGCTTATTCAAGGTCATGAAACTATCTCTTAGTTCACGTTTACCCCTTTTCAGATAATGGTATAACGGATTTATGCCGGATTCTTCAACATCAGGATACATCTCATTATATTTGTTTATTGAGAAGTTAAGACTAGGTTCCAAACCCTGTCTTGATCCAGTTGTGATAAAATGCATTAAAGGGTCATTGGTTATATAAAATGAATAACCTGCCTGTTTTAGATAATGTTCCTCATCAAATAATCCGGAATCAGAAATAACTTTATAAACATCCATTATTTCTTTAACATAATGAATTAATGGATTAGTATCCGTATTCTTAATTTCCGGATGTAATTCATAGTATTTTTTTGTGTTAAATAGCCATGATGGATTTTTACCTTCCTTATAACCCTTATCAAGATAATGTTCCAATGGGTCAATGACTGTTTCATCATCATTTAATGAGGACATGTAATATTCTTCGTCAAAAAGTCCTTTTTCATAAACAAAATTTCTGAAGAGTTTATAATTTGACAGACTCAAATCATGATTAATCAGTCTTCCGGAATTTAGAGCAAAGAGTACGTAATGAATCAAAGGATTTTTGTATGTGTAATATACGTCAAGATTATTTTTAAGATAATTCTCCTGATTGAAGTATATTGAAGGTTTTTTATTTTCCTTATATCCTACCGTTAGATAATGAGTTATCAAATCCATTTCTATGTTGTTAGAAAACTGTTTTCGATAATATTCTTCATCAAATAAACCTGAAGTGTACACTTTTTCCCTGAATTGTTTCAGTTCGGATAGTGTTGAATAGAATTTAACGTACTTGTTTTCTTCAAAACCGAATTGCCAGTAATGTACCAATGGATTAAATTCCTTTTCAAGTATTATCTTATTATTTTTCAGGTATTGGTTTGTACTAAACAATAACGATGGATCAAAACCCTTATCTGAACCTTCATAGAGGTAATGGTAAAGAGGATGTTTGATTTGTGAATAGTCATCACATTGACTTAGATAAAACTCATCTACAAATAGACCTTCATCATAAACCATCTTTTCAAAGTCTTCAAATTCAGGTAGTCTTAGACCGTAGCTAATTATCCTATTTTGATCCACACCATACTGTACATAATGTAACAACGGATTGAAGCCTGCATCTTCAACGTCCTGATTATATTTGAAATATTCCCTGTTGGAAAATTTCATTGAAGGATCTTTTCCTTCTTTCCATCCATGGTATAAATAATGATCCAGTGGGTTGAATATTTCAGTAGTACATTGACTTAAATAAAACTCATCATCAAATAGGCCGTTATCTTTTATAAATCTTATCGAATCCTTATAATCCGACAGATTCATATTAAATTTAACCTTTCTTTTGCTGTCCAATGATTTGGTAACATAGAATATCAGTGGATTCAATCCTGATCTTGAAATGTCTATGCTGTTTTCTAAAAAACATGTCGTATCAAAGTTTAATGATGGATTCAATCCCCTTTTATATCCGACAGCCAGATAATGAGGCAGAGCCTGTTTTTTTGAAATATCCGGGTTAAAGAACAGGTAATATTCATCGTCAAAGAGTTCTTCAGCATATACACTGTTTTTAAAATCGGTATACTGGGAATAGTTTAAGTCAAAGTTGAATTTTCTTTTGCTCTCAAGTCCGTATCGAACAAAATGCATTAATGGATTTACATCTGCATTTGCTACGTCCACATTATATTCAAGATACTTGTTGGTGTTAAAGAGATATGATGGATTTTTAGATTCTTTCCAACCAAAGAGCAGGTAATCGGCTAATGGGTTAGTGTTCACGGAATAATGACTTGTGTAATATTCATCGTCAAAGAGTCCCTCTTGATATACGACTTCCTTAAAATTTTTATAAACTCCCAATGTAAGATCTTCACATATTTTGGTGTTTGGATTAAAATCCTTGATATAAAAATGAATAAATGGATTTACCTCTTCCTTAATATTGTTATGTTCAACATAGTATTCTTGATTGAAAATCAATGAAGGATTTTTACCTTCTTTCCATCCTTTAATCAAATAATGACCAAAAGCATCATCACAATCAATATCTGAATATTGGTGTTTGTAGTAATTTTCATCAAACAAATCAAGATTATATACTTCCTGTCTGAATTCTTTAAATTCCCTGAAAGTTAAATCAAAAATGAACTTTCTATTACTTTCAAGACCATATTTAACAAAATGAAGTAACGGATTCATGTCTGATTTCTTAACATCCACATTATACTCCAGATATCGTTCATTATTGAAAATATATGACGGATTTTTACCCTCTTCATAGCCTGTGGTAATGTAATGATCTAAGGGATATTTTATGTCCTCACCGTCAAACTGGTTACGATAATATTCATCATCAAACAGGGACTCCTCATAAACAGTACTGACAAAACCCTTATAATCATCCAAACTCAAATCAAACTTAACCTTCCTACCACTACCCATAGCATACAACACATAATGAAGCAAAGGATTCAAACCAGCCTCAGCAACATCAACATTATTCCTCAAATAACAACAAGTATCAAAACAAATGGATGGATTGTAACCTTCCTTGGCACCTGTTTTGAAATAGTGGTCCAAAGGATATTCAATTTCCTCGTTGTCAAACTGGTTACGATAATATTCATCATCAAACAGGGACTCCTCATAAACAGTACTGACAAAACCCTTATAATCATCCAAACTCAAATCAAACTTAACCTTCCTACCACTACCCATAGCATACAACACATAATGAAGCAAAGGATTCAAACCAGCCTCAGCAACATCAACATTATTCCTCAAATAACAACAAGTATCAAAGAAAACGGAGGGATTGTAACCTTTTTTGTATCCTGTATTCAAATAGTGTTCTAATGGATCATCAACCGGTTCACCTACTTGTTTTAGATAGTATTCCTCATCGAAAAGATTGCTTTCCAACAACTTGTTTCTTTGATTTATTGTAATTGTGTTATTTTTTTCAACCATTTTCTAACAGTCCCCCGTTGGGTGTAGTATTATTTTGATTTTATATTTGGATGTTAAAAATTATTCATTAATACTTTATCCTTAATAGTAATTATTTTTATCTTATAAAAACATACTTTTTTAATTAGTATTAACGACATAGTATATATAAAAGAAAATTGGGGTGTAACTATTAAATCAATGTCCAATGTAGATATTTACAGAATTGTTAAAGAATTAAATGAGGAGATTATCGGTGCAAGAATTGATAAATCTTACCAACCAAGTTATGATACCATTCGTATAAAACTAAGAAAAGCTGGTGAAGGACGTAAAGATTTAGTTATACAGGCAGGTGTCCGCATACACTTGACGGATTATCCTCAACCAAACCCAACCATTCCTCCAAACTTCCCTATGCTATTGAGAAAACATCTCAGTGGAGGAAGCATCACAAGTATCAAACAACATAATTTTGACAGAATCATTGAAATCACCATCCAGAAGAATACTGAATATACCCTTGTTGTTGAATTATTCAGTAAGGGAAATGTAATTCTACTGGACGAAGATAAAAACATTATTTCACCACTCAAACATAGAAAATGGCAGGATCGAAAGATAACATCACATGAACAATACAAATATCCCCCAGAAAAAGGAATAAACATCAACAATACCAACAGTGAAGAAATAAGTAACGTTTTGAAAACATCTACTGCAGATATTACACGTACCATCGCAACAAATGGTCTTGGAGGACTTTACGCAGAGGAAATAATCGGATATGCAGGTATTGATAAGACAAAACCTGCAAAAGACCTGACAAAAGAGGAAATAGAAGAAATTGACAGTGCCATTAAAACCCTTTTTAACCGCATAGAAAACGAACCAAACCCACAGATTATACTTGAAAAGGATGATGAAAGTAAAAACAAAGACCTGGTACCTATCAACCTAAACAATTATAAGGATTATAAGAATAAAACGTTTGAAAACTTCAACAAAGCTGCTGATGATTTCTACAGTAAAAAAATTGTAAATGAAATAAAAAATGCAGAAGAAGATGCATGGAGCAAACGCATAGGTAAATTCGAGAAACGTTTAAAAATGCAGGAAGAAAGCCTGGAAGGATTTTATAAAACCATTGAAGATACCCAACATAAAGGTGACACGATCTATGCACATTACAATGAAATACAGGAAATATTAAATGTAATAAGCCAAGCAAGACAAAAATATTCATGGAAAGAGATTTCATCAATCATCAAAAAGTCAAAAAAAGAAAATAAAATCCCAGCGTTACAGATAATTGAATCCATTGACAAACTAGGAGTAATTAATCTTAAATTGGATGATGTGGTTGTACAAATCGACAGCAACATAGGCATACCAGAAAGTACTGAAAAATATTATAATAAGGGTAAGAAAGCAAAACGTAAAATCAGTGGTGTAAAAGAGGCTATTGAAAATACCAAAAAGGAAATTTCAAGGCTGAAAGATAAAAAGGAAATTGCCATAGAAGAACTAAAGGAAAAACAAAAACCTAAAGTTAAAAGAGAACTTAAATGGTACGAAAAAATCAGATGGTTTATCAGTCGTGACGGATACCTTGTAATAGGAGGTAGAGATGCAAACAGTAACGACATGGTGGTTAAAAAGTATTCAAAAAGCAATGACATATACTTCCACTGTGATATCCATGGGGCCCCATCCACAATAGTTCAAAACATTGATGACAATGAAATACCTGAAAGTACGTTGTATGATGCAGCATGCTTTGCAAGCAGTTACAGTAGTGCCTGGACTGAAGGTTTTAGCAGTTACGATTCATACTGGGTAACTTTAGATCAGGTTTCAAAAACCCCTGAAAGTGGTGAATATCTCAAAAAAGGATCATTTGTTATTCGTGGAAGAAAGAACTTTATCCGTAACGTTCCGCTTCTGATTGCCATTGGAATTGTTGAATATGACAATGACAAAAGAATAATGGCTGGTCCGGTACAGTGTCTGGAAAAGATGAGTGATAACTTTGTAATAGTTAAACCGGGTTTCACAAAAAAAGAACGCATATCCAAGGAAATACTGAATATTATAGATAAAGAAAAATTATTTAATGTTGATGATATCGTAAGAAACTTACCTAGCGGTAAATGTGACTTAATGGATATTAGAGAATATAATCAAAAATATGGAAAGATTAGATAAGAAAAATCGTTAACAAAAAATTTTTCTTTATTTAAAATAGGATATAATTGTTGTTAAATCTTTCCTTTAATTACTCTTTTATTTGAATTAATATATAAATATTATTTTTATTATTCCTCTTCGTATTCTTCACCAGGAAGTAGGACCACTGTAACAGTTCCAATGCTTTCTTCTTCAACGTATTTTGCAAAGAGGTTTGAGTCCTGTTCTATTTCTTCAAATGTATTATAATGCATTGGAATTACAATTCTTGATTGTAACCATGAAGCTGCTACTGCAGCATCTTCTATGCCCATTGTAAACTTGTCACCTATAGGTAAAAGGGATATGTCCGGTTTATATATGTCACCAATGACCATTTTCATGTCTCCGAATAGTCCCGTGTCACCTGCATGATATATTTTCTTTCCATTTTCCAAGGTTATGACAAATCCTGTTGCAACTCCACCTTCTTCCATATTTTCTAAAAAGTCCATTCCTGAGGAATGTCTGGCATCAGTCATTGTAACGCTTATCAAATCATTTATTGATACACTTCCACCTATGTTCATACCGATGGCGTTTAATCCCTGTTTTTGTACAAAAGTAGCTATTTCGTGTGTTGCAATAACAGTTGCTCCGGAATTGTTTGCAATTTCCAGTGCATCACCGAAGTGGTCAACATGCCCATGAGTAACAAGTATTACATCAGGATTTAATGTTTCTACCGGTGTTATACATGCCGGGTTTCCGCTTATGAAAGGATCTATTAAAATTTTCATTCCTTCTTCTGTTGTTATTTGAAATGCTGAATGTCCGAGATATTCAATTTTCACTTAAATCACCTTAATTATTATTTTGTTTTTGTTTCTATTAATTTTTTAGCTTTAAACCATATACTTTAATAATATTCCTGATTTGAAAAATGTTTTCAAATAAGATAATCTTTAAAACGATTATTTACCGAAATTGTCATTTATTTGCTCGAATTTCTTTATTTGCCTGTCAAAAAATTCATCATCATATTTTCTGTTTAAGTTGTCTGCACGGAAATGATGCACAACCACTTTTGGTATTTTATTATACTCCTTGTACAGATCTCTTAAATAGAAATCAGTATCGTTTGGACATGGATATGAAACATCATTAAATTTGATTGATTTTAGTGGAAATACCACTTCCTTCTTAAACAAACCTAAATGATAAGCATGATATCCACTGTTTCCTCTAAGATTATTGTCTATTCCCGAAACAATATAGTTTTGCTCATCCAAACTTAGATTAAAACGTTGATAGTAATCGTCCATATATTCATTGATATCTGCGCCTTCTTTCATTTTTTCAATGAATATCTTTTGTTCTTCAATAACCTTTTCTGCAAATCCGCTTGGAGGAGTGTCCACATAATCACTAGGGAAAACATCCAGACCTGCCAATAACTCACCTTCATCCGAATAATATGCAATTTGTAAAAATGATATTCTTATAGCTTCAAGCCTGTCATTAACAGTAACTTCAACATTTTCCAGATTATTGGATTTGATTTCATCATCAATTACTTCTATCAACTTGTTATAATCCTTTCTCATCATACCCAAATCAATGTCATCATCCCATGGAATATAACCTCCATGTCTGACGGCACCCAGTAATGTACCGTAATCCAGCCAGTATTTCAAATCGTATTTTTCAAGAACATTAACTACAAAGTTTAAGAGTTCCTGGTTTAAACGCTGAAAGTTTCTTAGAGGACCCTTGGATTTTAAGTCATAATAAAGAAACAATGTGGAGAATTGTTGATTATATGAATCCAATATTCTGTCATAATTTTTCTTGTTGTCTTCAATAATCCTTTTTAATTCAACGTTCTCGTTTTTAACTGACTGAATCTCCTTTTTCAACTCGGATATTTCAGAGGATATATTTTGAATATCTTCGTTAATACCAGGGAGTTTGTCTTCCTTTTTTAATAAGTGATTTACCTGTTGAGTTAAGTCACTTACTTCTGTGGTTAACTTGTTATTTAGAATTTCTTGATCGTTTTTGTTGTTTCTGCCAAACATTTTCATAGCCTTCATGTATTATTAAAGTAT
Source organism: Methanosphaera sp. (assembly GCA_013330915.1). Taxonomy (GTDB): domain Archaea; phylum Methanobacteriota; class Methanobacteria; order Methanobacteriales; family Methanobacteriaceae; genus Methanosphaera; species Methanosphaera sp11921u. Next base: position 34,382 of record DUHK01000056.1, read on the forward strand.
CTGTTTATAAATCATCCCATATTGGATTTCTGAAACCGAGTTGTTCGCATAGTTGAGCTTCCCACTGGTTTTTTCTGAACATTAAATCATAATATTCCTCATCTTCCTGCAGTTTTTCGGTTGCCTTCTGTAATTTATGATAAACTACCGCGTCAGAGACATAGATGATTTTTTGCTTCATTATTTTTCTGACATATTCGGAGAATACCCTGTCCGATCTGTAATGTCGACCGGATTGGGCATCCAATCCGAATGTTTTATCCAGCATTTCCCTTTTAATATAGGTGCAGAAAAATGGTGCAAAACTCATTTCCAATAATCCACCATCGTGGTATAAATCCATATTGATAATATTTTGATGATGTATCGATGGATTTACATCACATTCAAAAATTGATGTTGCATATGGAACATGTATCTTCAAGGTTTTTGTTCCTCCAGGCAATATTTGTTGGGGAACTGTTATTCCAATATCGTCAGCACTATAAGCCACATCCTGTAACGCCTCTAAAGAATAACTTGTTAATATGGCATCATTATTCAATAGAAGTATATCCGAGTTTTCATCGGATATGTCAATTCCCATGTTCACAGCATGAGTAAAACCATAGTTTACATCATTTTGAATCAGTTTTATTTGTTTTTTATTTTCCATTACTTTGAGATAGTAACGAACAGCCTCGTTTGAATTATTGTCAACTATGATAATATCAACTTTTTCATCATAGTTTTTTCTGATTGAATTAACACATTCTTTAAGATCCTTTAATGATTGATAACTCGGAATGATTATGCTTACTTTTCTGGTCAACTGTGGATATTGCTTTGAAGCAGTTTTATTTTTATTTTGAATCAATTCAACGTAATGTTCATTAAATGAATTTTTTTCATTGTTTAACAGGTAAAAATTACTGATTCTGTCTGAATCATTGAAATCATAGTATTTTGAATGTAAGAATGGAACACTGAATATTTTATAGTTATTACTTATCCTTAATATCAAATCCCAATCTTCCAGTCGTTCCAATGATTCATCAAACATGCCGATATCATCCAATATGCTTCTTTTATGACAGAAACAATTAAGATCAATGTAATTACGGTTTTTTAACAGGGATTTGTTATATGCACCGAAACGAATCTTTTGTATCGGTGAAGATTTATCCGGATATATTAATTGACCCGAATATATTGCGTCGGCATCTTTTAGTTTTTCAAAGGAACCTACTGATGCTTCCAGATAGTACTTATCCCATTCGTTATCGGAATCCAAATATGCTATGTATTCCCCTTTTGCATGCTGCAATCCAACATTTCTTGATCCTGCAGGACCCATATTTGTTTTATTGAATATTACATTGATTTTTTCATGCCTTAAATTCCTTAAGAAATCCAGGGTATTGTCTGTACTTGAATCATCAACTATGATTAATTCAAAGTTTTGATATGTCTGGTTTAAAACGGAATCTATTGCCTCCTGAAGTAACTTTTTTCTGTTGAAGGTTGGCATTATAATGGATACCAATGGTTTTTCATCCAAATTTTGTGTAAATGATCTTAAATACATTGATATATTGTCCATAAATGCAAAACAACATTTTTCCTCTTCATTGAATGGAACTGATATTTCAGGACTCAGGTATGAATCTGATAAAAATCCTGAAAAATCCTTGAATTTATATTTTGTAACGTTTGCATTGGAATTTTTCCTATTTATCTTAAATTTGGCAGATGAATCCGTGAATTCTGAGTAAATGTCCATCAGGGACAATATGAATTTTAAAAATTCTTCTCTTGACACATCGTTTTTGTATAAATCATTTATTAGATTGTAGTAATTGTCAACATTATCATCAGATAAGATGGATATCAAATCGTCTTTTTCAAATAAATGTACGCCTATCTCTTCCTCTTTAATTTCTGATAATATTTTATCATTTAACATTAATATTGGAATCTTGAATTCATAATTTTTCTCAATTAATTCAAATATTTCCTCAAACTCCTCAAATATCACAATATAGTCAAATTTAGTTGATTCAATTGTATTTATTATATTTTCAAGTGATAACTCACCCATGTTATGAACTTTGTTTTTGAGATTTGGAGGTAAATTACCTACCAGATATAACTCCAGATTATCATTATCAATTTCTTCAAGGACATCTGTTTTTGTATCATCCACATAATTACCCAATAGCAATACGTTTGGTTTTTCTATACGTGTTTCAATGTTTGAATGGGATAGTTCATCTAAATTAAGCGGATAATTTACAGATATGGTGTTATCAAAATCTTTCAGATGTTTTTCATATTCCTGTTTAATTTTGTCAAATACCAGTATTTTATTTGCCTTTTTCAATATTTCAGTAAATTTTTCATCCTCTGTTGAATCTTCAGCTTTCTCCATTAATGAAAGTGGATATTTGTCCTTTATAGTGAATAGTAATGGAATTTTTAATATTTCAGACACGTCAAATAAATCAGAGTTATGATTTTTAAAGTCCCATACGTGAATCAGATTAATATTGAGTGAATAAAGTGTGTTGAAATATATGTTTTTTAGTTTCATATCACAATCCACGTCTTCTGAATCCAGACTCCACTGATGTATTTTCTGGAAATCCTTCCATAGTATTACATTCTCTAAATCATAGGAGAGACAGAAAATATCAAAAATGTTATTATCTTCTTTTAATAGGAAATCTCTGATTAGACTAAGATTGTTAGAATCAACAACAAATAATATTCTGTTTGATAATGTGTTGTTGGAATACTGTTTAATTGATTCCCTAATGTTGTCTACTATGCATCCAATTTCTTCAGATTCAATATAGTTTTTTACTTTTTCATTGAAGGATTTGTTTATATTGAAATTCTTTAACAGTTTTGAGTTAAGATCAAAGAATTCCTTGTTATGATAAACATATGTTGAATCGTCCAGAATGTTGTTAATAGTAGCTGGAATCTCATATGACAAAATTTTATTTTCATTATCATAATATATTTTGTTTTTTTCCAATTCAAATAATGGTATTGTATCTTTTTTGATAAATACACAAAATCCATCTGCAAAAAACATCTTATTATTTATAGCGATGTTTGATTTGTTAATTAGGAAGGACAATCCTTCATTTGTGATTGATAAACCGTTTTTTACCGAGAAATTATTTGGAATGATTGAATTGGATAACGGAGTTATCATGTCAATGTTATCCTGCGAATATGCTGTTACAATCATCTTTTTAATCCAGTTTGGAGTTACTTCCGTGAAACTGTTAAGTATAACAACATCCGAAGACACTTTTTTCATGTTTTTGTTGATGAAATCTGTTAGACTTTCATTATTACTGTTATCAATCTGGCTGATGTTTTGATCTTTTTCAAAGTCCAATTCCAAATTTTTATAGTTCAACAGTTTTATTTCATAATCCACTACTGTGTATTTTTTAATGTTTTCTAGACAAAAGTTTAGAGAGTCTGTATCATGTACTAATATCAGAATGGAAACTTTAGTGTCTAATTGCTTGGATATTAGATCAATTTTTTCGTCAGATATTTTCAAATTCAAAAATCCAAAAACGTTGGTTTTAGAAATTTCATCCTGATTTAGAATGTAGTGAGTTAATGGATTCCAATCATGATCCGTTGATGTTTCCTCTTTTAAGTAATGTGTCCTGTAATACTTTTGATTAAAATTTGAATTTGGATTTCTGGTATTTTCCCTGTAACCATATTTTATCCAGTGCTCGAGAGCATCCATACCTGCTTTTTTAACATCCTGATGTCTTTGATGGTAATATTCCTTATCAAATAATTGAGAATCAACTATTATATCATAGTTTTTATCATAGTTTTTTGGAGAAACATATTTTTTATCAAATAAGTTTTTTTCATATATTGCTTGTTTTATAGCAGTATCTTTACCTTGCGGAAAAATCTTATTTTTTAACTTGGATAAAAGCTTCCTTATATCTCTGGACATAACATCACCAAACTTTAATCAAATTTTGTTTTCATTATCTATATATATTATCTTGAATATAATTAAAAAAACTTATCCAAAATATTAATTTTAATATTTGATTGGATATTTAAAGAATTCTATAAAAAATAAATATTTAAAATAGGTAATTGATATTTTTATAAAAAAATTTTTATTAATTCCATATAAAACTGTATTATATTAAATTACTAATTTGCCCGGTATTTTGAATTATTCTTAATGTATTGTTTTTTCCATCGTATTTTCTGAATTCGTGATAAATTTCGTTATCGAGTTTCATGTCGTTTAGTTGTTGTAATGAATCGTTAATTGTAGTTAGTAATTTTGCAGGTTCGTTGATTATGCATGTTTTGGTAATTCCATACTTACTCATCCGTTGAGCATTTCTTTCCTGTTCCGCATGGTTTTTTATTGGCAACATTATGTTGGGCTGCTTTATGGAGAGCAGTTCCATGCTGGTTGTATGACCGGCAAGAGTGATGGTTAAATCAGACAGCTTCATCCATTCAACAAGATTATGTGTAAATTGCTTGATTATCACTTTTTCTTTATCGAAGTTATCGAATTCGTTTGAATTAACTTCCAATCCGGTGAATACTATGATCTTATCAGCCAGTATGTCTTGTGAAATTTGACATATGTCCCTAATCAATACCTTTCCAAATTCACTGCCGCCAATTGTTACTACTATGACTTTTTCATCGGGACCAATGTTATGCCTGTTTCTGAGTTCTTCTTTTGTTTTAATTTTATTAATGTCATAATGTAACAAAGGTCCTATGTATTCCGTTTTGTATCTCAATTCTTTAGGTATTTCTATTACTCCAGGTACATCTGGAACCATGATTTTTTTACAACTTTTTGTAATTTCAATTATAAATCTTCTGATACTTTTTTCAAAGTACTGTATGCTTTTCATATGAGTATTTTGTGAAAATCCGAAGGTTAAGTCATTGGTAATTATATAGCATGGAACATGAAGAAATTTGGCAGTTATAGGCATGGAATAATGTGAATCGCATATTACTATATCCGGTTTTGATTTTTTGATGATTCTTGATTCCTTATACATACTTTTTATGAATGTGAATGGAATATCCTTGGACTGCTTGATTGATTCCTCCACATTTATGTTACCGTCTTCTCCTTCAAAATTCATCCTCGGTAAAGTATACGTCTTGAAATCATATTCCTTCAAATACTTCAATCCCGAACC
>DUHK01000007.1:0-12135 GCA_013330915.1 Methanosphaera sp.
GTAATTTGGAATTTATGTTCTTGTAATGCTGTTAGTAATTGTTGCTGTGTTTTCATATTCATTGTACCGATTTCATCAATGTATAACACACCTTTATTTGCTTTGTGAATCATTCCACTTTCCACTCTTTCGTGGGCAGGTGTTCCTAATCCACCTGATTGGTATGGGTCGTGTCTTACATCACCTAATAGTGCTCCTGCGTGTGCACCGGTTGCATCGATAAATGGGGCTACTTTTTTACCGTCACTGTTTATCAATAATTTAGGTGCTGATTGGTTATTTTTAGGTTTAATCTGGTATAATGCGAAAAATACTATTCCCACAGCAATAATGGCTTCTAAAAATTGGCTGGTTATAAAACCTATACCCATTATAAGACCTATTATTGCAATCATTAAGATGTTTTTTCTTTCTTCTTGTCCCCTGACACTTTTTTTGGTACTTTCAACAATCTTAGCACCCTGTCCTGCAGGCATTACACCTACAAGTGGATTGTTTGAATCTTCAAGGTTGGGGTATATAAGTATGTCCTGTAGTTCTTCTGGAGGTAATAATTCTGCCATTGCCTTTGCTATCATTGATTTACCGATACCCGGTTCACCAATTAATAAAACATTTCTTCTTTGTTTGGCGGCTTTTTTTATTTTTTCCACGGCTTCTTCCTGACCTATAATCTGATCAATGAGCATTGGGGGAATTTTGATATTTTTGGTGTCTTCATAGTCATCCGGATTAATTTCATCTGGAATTTTTTCCTCAGTATTATCTACTTCAACGTCTTCTTTAACTATCTTCTCATCATCAACTGGGGGAATATTTTTATCTTCATTATTGTCTTCGATTTCTTCGTTTTTTTCAGGTACTATTACTTCATCATCAATAATTTCGTAATTAAGACTACTTTCTTTATTAAAATTTTCTATGATAATCCCTCCATTTTTTTATAAGTATTAGTAAATTAGCTTTTTTTAGATTATTTCTTTATTCATATTAATTTTATTATTTATGTCTATTATATTTATCAATATATTTTAAGTAACCAAAAGTATTTAAAATCTTTGATTTTCATTGATTTAATTATTAAATTTTTAAATAATTATATAATTACCGAACTATTGTTTTAAAGCACAATATTTTTTACAAGTTACTTACATAAATAATTCTAATTATTAACAATTAATTAGGTGGTTAACAGATGAAATATATAATGTTCCAGGGAACTTCATCAAACGCGGGGAAAACATTTACTGTAGCTGCATTATGTAATATATTGTCTCGAAGAGGATACAGGGTAGCTCCTTTCAAATCACAGAACATGTCACTGAATTCTTATACTACAATTGACAATAAAGAAATGTCTATAGCTCAGGTTATGCAGGCAGAAGCAGCAGGTCTAGAACCGGATTGTAATATGAACCCTATTTTATTAAAACCAAAAGGGGCATTTTTATCACAGGTGATTGTTCAAGGAAAACCTGCAGGGGACATGAGATTTGATGATTATCAAAACAATTTCAGAGAAGAAGCTTTGGAAGCTATAAACGATTCATTAAACAAATTAAAAGAAGATTATGATATAATAATCTTGGAAGGTGCCGGTTCTCCTGCAGAAATAAATATGTATGACAAAGATCTGGCAAATATGTTGATGGCACGAATTACAGATGCTGATGTTATTCTCGTAGCAGATATTGATCAAGGGGGAGTATTTGCATCAATAGTTGGAACTTATTTCCTCATTCCTGAAGAGGACAGAAAACGCATTAAAGCAGTTATTATTAACAAATTCAGGGGAGAAGCAAGTGTACTCCAATCTGGAATAGAAAAGGTTGAAGAACTAACTGGAATTCCAATCATAGGAATCATGCCTTTCGATGAAACATTAATATTACCTGAAGAAGATTCCGCATCATTAACAACACATCAATTCAGTGAAAATGAAAAGATAACTATTGGAACACTAAGACTTCCGAAAATATCAAACTTCACAGATATCGATCCGTTAGATTATGAGGACGATGTTGGTATAAAACTTGTAAGTATATATGATGATTTTGAAGGTTTGGATGCACTTATAATTCCGGGTACACGTAACACAGTAGATGACATAGAAGAACTTAAAAAAACCGGAGCATTCGATAAAATCAAAGAACTGGCCAAAAAGATTCCAATATTCGGAATTTGTGGTGGTTATCAGATGCTCTCCAAGGAAATTCTTGACCCAAAATTCATAGAATCTGATCATGGATCCGTTGAAGGATTAGGATTAATCGATATGGTAACCAAGTTCGGTGAAATAGAAAAAGTGGTCCAACAAAGTGAAGGAACAATAATTTCAGATAGTGATATTGGATTCAAGGAAGGCACAAAAGTAACTGGTTATGAGTTACACGAAGCCATAACAATTCTTGGTGAAAATACACAACCATTTATAAAATTAGAAAAGGGTCATGGAAACGATCCAAGTTGTAAATATGATGGTGCAATTAATGGTAATGTATGTGGAACATATTTCCACGGAATATTCCATAACTATGAGTTCAGAAGATTATTTACTGATCAGTTAAGAATAAATAAAGGTTTAAAACCATTAGGTTTAACTGGAGATCAGTTTAAAGAATCCAAACGTGTAAATTACAATCAATTGGGAGATTTATTTACAAAATATATTGACATGGAGTTTATTGACAAGTTACTTGAAGATCAAGGTTAAATATCCTTAATTATATTTGCAAATTCTTTTAAACTACTTGTTTGATAAACTTTGGCACCAGCTTCTTGGTAATCCTTTACACAACTAGTTGGTGTATTCCATCTAATTTTATTTTCAGGATTTAAAATTATGACTTGCCTGGATTTTACTACGATTTGATGTAAAATTGTAGCACTTTCAAGGATTCCATCTATTCTACGGCCAGTCCAGTCACGACAATCAGTAAGTAATATAACGTCAGTATGATGATTTAAATCCGATTTTTTTAAAAATTCAGTAAATGATTTTGTCATGTCTGAGTGGCCACGTGGTCTAAGACCTAATGATTGAAGGCCTACATTTACCTGAAACGAGTTTCTATATTCTATATCCAAAGCGTGGGTAACATCAACTATTCTATGGTCAAATGCATCTACTGTAATTTTATCAAATGAAGCATGACAACCAGTCAACAATGAGAAAAACCATGTGGTAGCCCATTCGCAGGAACCACTAATGTCACATAAAAATATGTGTCTGGATTTATGAATAGGCGGTTTCTTTGTAACTAAATCAATTAAATGTCCTCCAACTTTTAGATTTTTTCTAATTGTTTTTGGTATGTCAATAGTGTGGGACTTGTTTTTCTTTTTTCTGATAGAACGTTGATTGGCTATTTTCTTACTGAATTCATTGCAAATATCAAAATATCTGGAATCGATACTGTTTAATCTTGAAAGATCATCATCAAGAATACTTTTGTCTACCACTTCCTTTTTGTCTAAACGACGTCTGATCATTGTTTCTCTAGTGCTGTCTTCAAGGGGTTTGTCGTGTGTGAAGTGTCCGCGAGTAATCTGTTCCTTTACCTCAATATGTTCCTGATCGGCAGGATTATTTTTTGTATTTCTGTTGTAAACAAAAACATAGTCAAAAGATCTTTCATATTTTATTATATCCTCTTTATTTTTAACATAAACACATCTTAATGCTTCCCTCAATTCATTTAAATTGAATTTTTCCTTGTAATTATCCCATATGGTTGAAGCCATGATAGTGCTACGAATACTTACATTCACGCCCTGAAAACGTAAATGGTAAGATAATGTTAAAATTTTTTCATAAGTCATTGTATCAATTTAATTAATTTTCTAATCTGAAATAATCTCTAATTTCATCAACATATTCGCTTTTTACAAGTATAACAACCCTGTCTTCAGTACCTATTTCCGTGTCGTTGGTTGGTATGATTACATCATCATTGCTGTATATTGTCAGAATTTTAAATTTTGATGTGTTTTTTTCAATTTTGGAAATGGGTGTGTATAGTAAATCCGAATTTTTAACAAGTATTTCAATTATTTCTCCATCCCCTTTATCGAAAACCGCAAGTTTTTGTACAGTCGGTCTAATTATTGATCTGGCAATTAGTCTTGTTGCACTTTCTTCAGGATTCACAGTTTTAATATTCAGTCTTTCAAATATGTCCTTATGTTGGGTATTGTTTAATCTGGAGAATATTTTTTTTACTCCATGATCTTTAGCGTATACTGATGATAATAAGTTAACTTCATCATTACCTGTAACAGCAACAAAAAAATCGGCTTTTTTAACCTCTGCTTCTTTAAGAATGTTGAGGTTAATACCACTTCCCTGGATTACATAGCAATCTAAAGTGTCACTAACTTTTTCACAGAAGTCTTTATTTTTTTCTATGATTGTTATGTCATGATTTTCAGCCAGAGATTTTGCTAGGTTATAACCTATACGTCCTGCACCTACAATTATACCTATCATTTATTATACCTTCCAGTCAAAGTGAAAATTTCTTTTTATTACTAATTATTATATGTTTATTTATTAATTGTTTATTTTTTTCAATTCAATTAATATGGCAATAGTATGTTGACTCATAATTATAATAAATAGTAATGTATGTTGAAAATAAGTTAATGTATCTTTTTTTAAAATGTTTAATTTAGTCATATAATAATATGGCGAATATGCTTATTTGAGTAATATTGTTAAAATTAGAATAAAAATTAGTGCGACTGCCGGGATTTGAACCCGGGTCGTAGGCTTGGAAGGCCCAAGTCCTAGCCAGACTAGACTACAGACGCATATGTAAAATTGATGATTGATGCAACGACCGGGATTCGAACCCGGGTCTCTACCGTGGCAGGGTAGGGTCTTAGCCAGACTGGACTATCGCTGCATTACATAGTGTTGTAACACTATTTATAACATCTATATTATGTTATATATATACTTTTCGCTATGGGTATATTTTCATTTCATTTTATTATAATTAAAGTATTTTTTAAGAAATTTTCTTAATATTACATTATTACTATTAAACTTATATATTATTAAGAATATAATTCTTATTAATAATATGATGTGTTACATTATATTTATTATTAAAAAAAATTTGGAGAGATTGTATGCGTATAAGCATGTCATTACCGAATAAACTACTTAATGAGTTCGATGATGTATTACGCGACAGAGGATATCAATCTCGTTCAAAAGGTATTCGTGATGCATTGAAGGATTATATCCTAAGATATCAATGGATGAACGAAATGGAAGGTGAACGTGTTGGTGTTTTAGCTGTAATTTACGATCATCATTATGTTGGTGTTATGGAGTCTATGACAGATATACAACATGATTTTAGGGAACAAATTAACGCTAGTTTACACATTCACATGAACGAAAAATACTGCCTTGAAGTGATTATTGTTAAAGGTGACATTATCCATATAAGAGATCTAACAGAAAAAATCATGAGATTAAAAGGAGTAGAACATGTGAAACTAACCAGTGCAGGAACTGGAGAATTAGATAAAGTACAAGATGAATGAACACTAAATTATACCCACATATAATTTACACCAATCTTTTCAAATCAAATTTTGATTAAACTATTTTTTAAATTTTTCTTGTTTTAAATTATATTATAATCTTTTAACAAAAAACTTAATAATGACATATTATGATGATTTAACAAAAGATAATAAAAGAGTATCTATTTTTAAGGATGCCATAATAAGCGAAACTCATGGCATTACATATGATTTGGGTACTGGTTCCGGAATATTGGCATCATTTGCTGCACCATATGCAAAAAAAGTCTATGCATTTGAAATAAATCCGTTAGTAATTAAGAAATATTCCGATGAATTATTAAATTCTCATGAAAACATAACAATAATTGAAGCAGACTTAACAAATTATGTTTTCTGTGAAAAACCAGATGTAGTAATCTGTGAAATGTTGGATACTGCATTAATTGATGAGCAGCAGGTTCCAGTAATCAATAATGTACTAAAATACTCTAAAAAAGATACAATTATCATACCTAAATCAACATATGATACCATACAGGTCGGTTTTTCTAATAGATCACACATAACATATAAGGAAGATGAAAATACATGTTTCAAATCATTTTCCGAAGAAATCAAATATAATTGTGTGGATTTTTATAAACAAACAAACCCTGAATTTGAAAAAGACATTCAAGTTGGGATTAGGGGATCGGGAGAGATAAATTCCCTGTTAATTACCACATATACTTATGTAACAGAAGATTTAATAACAGGTCCCACCCCTATGATGAATCCTCCATTATTGATACCTGTAAATAATATGGAAGTTACTGATGGAGATACTATTAACATAAGCTTAAAATATATTATGGGTGGTGGTTTAAATACAATCAAAGCAAATATACGAAAAATTATCTGAATTTTTAAATGATTATGATAAACTCTTAATTTTTACTATAGGAAACTCATTTAGGGGAGATGATGGTCTGGGACCCTTATTGTCTGAAAACTTATATGAAAAATTAAGTAATTTGACATCTAAGAATACTGACAACGTTTTTTTATTAAATACTGAGTCCACTCCTGAAAATCATACTCATGAAATCAGAACATTACATCCATCACATATAATAATTATTGATGCTGTTGAATTTGAGGCTAATCCGGGTGAAATGTTAATTATTCAAAAGGAACAAATTGATACATTCAATATTTCAACTCATTCCATGCCAATATCATTTATAATAAATTATATAGAAGAAACAATTGGAAGTAAAATAATGACTATTGGAATACAACCAAAAGAAATGAAATTGGTAAACATAATATCTGATGAAGTTAAAGAAAGTGTGGATGAATTATCCGATATGTTGGTAGAATTGGTGTAGGTGGTTTTATGAAAATATTATTTATAGGTTCAAGGTTATTTGATGATGCAGCATGGTATGCAAAAAGATTAGGCATAGAAACAATTATTACAGAATCAAATGAAAATGCGGAAAATTTGGAATTGGCAGATAAACATTATATCGTTTCCAGAGGTATGGAAGAACCTATGGACATCGCAATTAAAGAAGAGGTTGATGCTGTTATTCCTCTGATAGGCATAGATCCACCACTTGTTGATGTTGGTAGGATGAAAGACACTCTCGAAGAAGAAAATGACATTCCTGTCATAGCAGCACCATACGATACGGCTTCTTTAGCTGCAAATAAATATGAAACCAAGGAATTGTTATGTGAAAACAATATTAAAACACCAAAATTCAATCATTTGGATGAACCTTATGATGTGGATGATTTGGAAAGTCAATTACCTTTGGTGTTAAAGACTCCTGAAGGACAGGCTGGGAGGGGAGTTAAAATAGCATTGACAAAAGATGACATTCTTGATTTCGTATCTGAAAAAAATAATATTTTCAGTGAAGAATTTGTTGAGGGTATGGAAGCTTCAATTGAAGTCTTGCGGTGGAAAAATCAGGTAGTTCCATTGGTTCCGGTGTATAAAGGTGACACCACACTTGAAGGAACACACCCATTATCCAAAATTAAACAAGCTCCATTAAATATTGAGGGTGTGGACAATGATAAACACAATCAATACATCAGAGATCTTGCTGTAAAACTGGCAAATCTTGTAGGTGTTGAAGGTACAATGGATATTGACATATTGCATGATTCAAAATCAGGTGAAGATTTTGTAATAGAATTGAACACAAGACCAAGCGGAACCCGTTATATGACTGCAGCTTCCACAAACATATATCCAATATGTCAATTGATTGATATGGCCTGTGGAAATTGGTCCGCAAAAAAAGTTGAATCATCTATAAAAAATTATAATGCCACAGAATTGCCTGTAGGCGATTTTCCAATAGATAAAATAGTACCTAAAGAGAAGGTTTTTGACGGTGACAATTCATATGTTGTTCATGGTCCGACACATTATCAGAGGGTAACTATCAGGGCAGATTCCCCAGAAAATCTTAACAAATTAACATATGATTTAGTGGAAGATTATGCTGCCAGAAACAATATAAATTTCTCCTAAACTCTCTAAACACCTTTTCTCTTAATTCCTTTCATTTTTCATTCTTTATAGTTACTTATTTTAATCTTGAACTAGATAATTAAATAATATAAATTTATAGTTTTTTAACTTTGGGGGGTTAAAAATATGATTAGTCAAATTGACGTACTAATCTTTATATTAACAATAGTGGTAACAGCATTATTCACAGCAGCTGTTAGACGTGAATTGTTATTGGCAGATATCCGTGATAATCCTATTGTTTCAGAACATAGGCAAAAAAGTGGAACACCTACGATGGGTGGTTTTGGAATATTGATTGGTGTTGCTTTAATAGCACTGGTCACTTTTACATGGAATTCCGTTAGTTATTTACACATAACGGTATTCATGATGTTTGTTGCAGGTATTTTTGGTATGTTTGATGATTTGCTTGGATTTAAAGTAAAAGAATACCAAAAAGTTGTAAGAAATAATGGTGATGAACCGGTTCAGATAGGATTATTGTCTTTACAGCCTGGAGAAGAAGCAAGAGTTGCTTCACCTCAAGCTAAAAAGGATTATGCTGAAATTGTCGAAAAGGATCATAAATTAGAATTAATTGATGAAATCCCTATTAAAACCGAAACTTCAGAAACATATAAGTTATTCACCCAATTTATATTGGCATGTTTCCTTATAGTTCCTGGTGTTTTATCAACTAATGTTAGTGGAATTGAAATTGGTTTGCTGATGATTCCTTTGGCAATAATGGCAATAATCGGTTCAATTAATGCAGTTAATCTGATTGATGGGATGGATGGTTTGGCAGCAGGTATTATAGCTATAGCATCTATTGCATCAGCCCTTTATTCTGGTGTGGTGACCGGATCTGTGGCATCATTACCATTTGTGGTACTTGCAGGAGCATGTGTGGGATTTTTAGTTTTAAACCATTATCCTGCAAAAATATTCATGGGGGATACAGGATCTTATGCATTAGGTACAGGTTATATGGTTGCTGCATTATTGGGTAATTCATTGATTTTTTCAATTATAGCCTTGGCAGTACCAATCATATCTGTAGTAATTAGTTTATTACACAGAGCACACGTGATAACCTTGCCTGTAGAACCATTACATCATACCTTAAACTATCATGGTATGTCAGAACAAAAGATTATATTATTATACTGGGGAGTTACGTTAATAGTATCTGTAATCGCTTTATTCTTATTTGGAATAATCTGATTTAATTAATTGAGGAATAGAAATGAGTAATCTGAACACAGTAGATTTGTCTAAAAAAGTAAAAGGAACATTATATGGTCCAAATGAAGCATTGGATGGAAATTTTACTTTTCTTAATAAGGCATCTAAAGACGATATCGTTATAAGACATTGGATAAATGGGAAAGGTATTCAAATAGCTCATGAAAAAGAAGTTTCTTGTTTAATTACACAAAATCCTCAGGAAAATGCTATAGAAATAGCAAAAGAGTTAAATTTACCATTAATTGTTACTGATCATATTGAATACGCAACAGCATACGCATTGAAATGTTCAGTTCAAAAGTATGCTAAAAATGCTTTTAAAATGTCTGTAACAGGAACCAATGGTAAATCCACAACAACTCACCTTCTTTTCACTATTTTTTCTGATATGGGATTCAACACGTATACAAATACTGATGCGGAATCTGAAGGCAATACATTAATTGATCCACGTGTTTCCGATGAACTTGCAGATTATTATAATAAAAATGGAAACATTGATGTAATAGCACTGGAAGTTTCTGAAGTTCAGGGATGGGATGATAAATTAATGAACAATCATTCATGTCAAATGATAAATGCCCTTGGTTCGGACGTTGCAGTAATTACCAACGCTTCTTTTGATCATATGAATCTGGTGGAATCATTTGATGAATTATTGTATGAAATATCAGGGGCTGCAAGAGCTTTAAAAATGCAGGATAAAGAAACGTTACTGGTACTTAACTACGAAGATGAAAACATTAGAAAAATGGCTGAAGTGGTTGGGGATAACAGCAACGTTAAGGTAATGTATTTTGGAGATTATGGTGCATCACATCTTTTGGATATTTCATATAAGGAAAAAATTGGAATATTCTCTGGAGATGAACTTTATGTGTCATATGATGATTTACCGTTCACATCAAATCATTTTATTCAGGATATCATGGCTGCACTGGCTGTTTGTGAATATAAGTCATTGGACAGGACAGCGGTTGTTTCTTCATTAAAAAACTACAAACCATTGGCAAGACGTTTTATAAAACTTCGAGAAAATCCAATAATTATAGATGATTTTGCTCACAATCCTTCAGGTATTCATTTAACGATTGAAAATGGTGCCAAGTTAGGTGAACATCTCTTCGTCATAGATGCGATAAGGGGAAGCCGTGGGGAGGAAATCAATAAGGAAATAGCTGAAGCATTGGTGGAAGTGTTAAACCAGCAGGAAAATTATACATTAATATTAACAACCAGTAATGATGTTGTAAATAATCTTAACACAGTTACGGATTCGGAACTGGATATATTTACTGGTGTATTGGATGAAAATGCAATTTCATATGAACTATTTGATACTCTGGAGGAATCATTGATTTCCACATTCAATGGAGCAAACGAAACGGATGTAATACTCTTATTGGGTGCACAGGGAATGGATCCTGCCAGAAATATTTTGGAAGAAAAGGAAATCATATAACTTATTTTTCTATTTTTATTTTCTTTTATTAACTTCATTATAATTTATAAACTCATTTAATTTCTAATATCTGTTTAAACAGGGATTTTTTAAGTAATATTTATCTTTAGGAAAATATTATTTATTATAAAAAAAAGATATTAAACTAAGATATTATAGTAATGTTTTTTTAAAAAATTATTTTAATTAAGGAAGGAGTTGTTTTTTTTGTTGAATTTTAAAAATTGCGTAGTGATTGGTGCCGGTAATGCTGGAAGGCCAGTTGCCCGATTATTAAATCATCAGGGTAAAAATGTAACAATTGTGGATTCAAAAAAATATGAAGAATTTACAGAAATAAGAAAGGATATGTTGGATGTTCTAAAAAGTGAGGGTGTCAACCTGGATTTGGGTGTTGATAATCCTGACATTTCAGAGTATGATGCTATATATCTAGCACCTACAATACCTGAATCTGCTCCAATATATCAGCAAATCAAGGAAAATGATATAACAGTCATTACCAGAAAAACAATCAGTGATTTAATAAACACCATTATTGACATGGACAAAATAGGAATCACAGGGTCATATGGTAAAACGACAACAACAACCATGATTACTCACATCTTCAAAAAAGCAGGATATAAAGTTTATCAATGCTCTTCCATGAAATGGAACCTGGTAAGTGAAGCAATAGTGGATGATATAGTTCGTGGAGAATACAAAGGAGCTGATTTGGCTATACTTGAATTACCTCATGGAACCTTGGGTTTATTAGGTGATTTGGAATTAAAACTGGGAGTAATCACCAATTTACATCAGGAACATTTAAGTGAATTCAACGGGTCAATGCAAAAATATGTGGATAGGAAATCATTGATTTTAGACATGTGTGACAAATTGGTTGCAAACATTCAATGTGCTGATTTATTAACGTATAAAAGGGAAGATACAATATACTTTGATTTTGAAAACAATAATCAGGATGCTGATAGAAACAAATACTCCCCTAAATACAGGGCTTCATACGATGAAGGAAATTATGTTTTCAAAGTATGTGGTGACAACCCAATGGAAAAAACAGATATAAACATAGATACCGTAGCATCATATAATTATGCTAATTTGACCGCAGCAATAGCGGTATCTTTGGAATATGGCATATCATGGGAAACAATTAAGGAAGGTCTGGAATTATTCACAGGTGTGAGTGGAAGGATGGAACATCTGGGAACTTTCAATGGTGTCGAAGCATACTTCGATTCATCATGTTCTGAATTATCCATCAGACAGGCTCTTGATTTCATTAAGGATGAGAATATAATAGTTGTATTCGGTTGTGTGGATTCAACAACAATACGTGACAATCAAGAAAGTGGTA
>DUHK01000007.1:12322-16609 GCA_013330915.1 Methanosphaera sp.
TTAGCATTATGTAGTGTGGATGAAGCAGCAGAGCTTGCTATGAAATATGCTAAACCGGGTGATTATATAGTTCATTTGGGTATAGGTGGAACTACATCCTACAATCAAGTTAAGGAAAAATTAATCAACGGATTAAACGAAGGTTGTAAACGATATGCAAATAAATGATATTAAGGATGATGCCCTATTTGGAGTAATCGGGGTTTGTGGTGTAAACGGTAATCTTATTGCAAGAATATTAATGGATCATGGTTATAAAGTTCAAGCAACAGACATGGTCAACAAAGAAAATTGCAGATTTGGCAGTTCACTTACAGATTATCCTGACATGGTTGTATATTATGGTGAAATGCCTGATGATTTTATTTCATCATCGGATTATATAATAATGCCAACACAATTAATAGAATCCAAATCAAATTTATATAAGAAAGTACAGGAACAATCAGTACCGATATTGACTGTTGATGATATTTTTGAACTTTTTGAACCTGTTCATCCAGTAGTATGTATAACGGGGACCAACGGAAAAACAACTACAACAACATTACTTAAACATCTTGCAATATCAAACGGTTTAAATCCATGTGAACATAACCTGGCCAATATGCAGGGGAATCTTGCTGACATACCTCCATTACAATCCCGTTTAAATGGTGATATAAGCATTCTGGAAACAGGAACATTTGGTTTTGAAGGAAGTTTAACTAAATTAATCAGTGCATGTAAAGCCGATGTGGGAGTAATAACAAACATAACAGAAGATCACTTAACTAACAGTCATGATTTCCTCAATTATGCAAGAGTTAAAGGTGAATTGGTTGAACTGCTTAAAAACAAAACTCTTATAGTAAACAATGATGATCCTACAATAATGGCATTGCTTAGAGAATTAAATTACACAGGGAATCTGATTACCTTTGGAATAGAAACACAATCATTTAGAAAGTCATCTAAACAATGTTTCTGTGGACAAGAGGTTGAAGTGGAAGAATTCATAGCAGGTGTTGGTAAATACGAATGTGACTGTGGAATTACATATTCACAACCGGATTATCTGGCAACAAATATTAACAATCACCATAATCAATTTACATTAATAACAAAAGAAGGAAAATACGATTTCAAACTTGAAATAAATGGATTACATAATATCTACAATTCACTTGGGGCAATAATAGTTGCAAAAGAAATTATGGGAATGTCTTTTGAAGACATAGGAAGATATATCTCAGAATTTGGTGGTGTTAATGGTAGGATGCAGAAAATAGGAACGCTCTGTGATAAGGAAATCATGATTGATTATGCCCATAATCCTGCAGGAATCACAACAGTCTTAAAAGAATTAAAAAATATGTATGGAAAAATTATCAATGTCATAACAACTTCTTCCGAATCTGGTATGGATGGAGATACTGAAATATTGCACTGTTCGGCAGATTATTCTGATTATATAGTTCCAGCATCATATAATGCATATTTATGTGCTAAAGAAGCATTAAATGAAGGTAAATTTGTAGATAAAATAGTTTTGCCTGAGAATATGCCTACGGATGAAAAACAAGGTACATTGGGAGCTAGCATTGAACAGGTTTTGTCCGGATTCAACAAATCTTTGGAAATAGATGCTGATTTAATAATATGTACCGGTGAAGCAGCATTTAAGTATAAGGATATCCTTCTTGAAAAATATAATTTATAAATTATACATATTTTTTCTCATTTTTTTTATTATATACTATAATACATTTTTTTGCATTAGTTACTTATAAAATAAAAAATATAACTATTACTAATAAATTATCTTACTATAAACAAAGTGTGGTTATGTTAAAAAAATCGGGTTAATCTTATTTTTTTATCTATACTTTAATAGGGGTGAAATATTGTTTATAAAAGTTAGAAGAGATACTTTAATCATTTTGATTTTAGCATTTGTTTTAATATTATCCGGTCGTGCAATGACTTATGTTGCATTTGCATCATCTGATAATGTGGAGGATGGTGTTCCTATTGCAGGTGTCATGGTAAAAGGAAATGATATAGTACCTCTTTCATCAATAAAAACAAACGTAGAAGCAGCAGGATTTAGGGATGGAAGTTATATTAAGGGAAATACTTTAATAACATCACAAAGGCAGTTGTTGCTTTCTGACGCGATAAAAAACGCGGAACAATTGGTTAAAACATCAACAATTCCTGGAACATCTATTGCTCCAATAAATGTTGTTGATGTTCAAGTAGATTCGAACACTGGAAATGTAGTGGTAAATGTTGTTGAAGACTTTTCAGTAATCAAAGTAAATAATGTTAACAATTCCTCAGCAATGCATAATGCTACTGCAAATGTAGAAAACTGATGGTGATATGATGAACAGACATTCAAAAATTGCAAAAATATCGATTTTCTTATTAATTGTCATATTATTGTCTTCAGTAGCTTCAGCAACAATGAACGTTGCTGTTATTACTGATCCTAGCGGAAAAGATCCAAACGGGTGTGCTGCAGGAAGTCAGTCTTTTGCATCAAATATGTTCCAGTCAACGTTTATATTTTCACAGGAACATAAAACTGCCCTTCTTTCAGGGGGTGAAGGTACATCGGATGTTCGTATTGCTGCGATTATAACGGCTTTAACACAACTTCAGGCAAATGCTACACTTCAACAGATAGTGGGTGTTGCACAAAACTTTGAAGGTATACGTCTAATGGCTGTTAATCCTACTCAGGGAATTTCTGTAGGTGGAGATTTCGAGGTATATGTGATTACAGTTGATAATGGAAGTACAATTAAAATATTACCTGCTTCAGGTGGTGTTGTGTCTGTACCTGCAGGAACCAGAGGTGCAATTATTCACCTTCGTAATTCTGAAGGAAACCCTAAGTCAGGTACTGCTGACAGAGTAAGATTACAGACAGCTATGAATATAGGTAAAATGATCAGGGATGGTTATCCAGCAACAACCATTGTGGCAAAGGCTTTCGAGGAAGTCGCTAAGGATTCTGGTGAAAATCACGGTGGTGGTGCAGTAAACCTAATTTCCGGTGTTACTACAGGTGATATGTTTACTCCTGAACAATTGAATGATGTAGGATATGAAATGGATAAACCGTATAGTAAAGTAAGTTCTACTGGTTGGAGTATAGGATTCCCTGAAGCAAATAACTATAAAGTATCTCCAGTAGATGGAAGTCCATTAACTACAATATATGCTTATGATGCACTTAGAAATGCAATTACAGTTTCCGGAGATAATCCATCAGTATCCGTATATGGTTCTGATAAAAGGGGATTATCTGAAGCAACTGCTGATATAGTATCTGCATCCGTATCAAGAAACGGTTATGATCCTGTACAAATAGCAAAATCAATTAACAGGGCAATTGATAGTGGTACTTTGGTGGGTGTAGAACATATAGACACTTCAGATTTAAATGTTAAGGAAAACATTAAAGCGGTAGGTGTATATTACACACCAGCAGCTAATGGTAGAACCGCACCAATATGGAAGTTACCTATTAATTCACAAATATTTGATGTATTGGGAAATATTCAAACTATCATAGGAATATTATTAATACTATTGGCATTATTTAGAAGTTCGTTAATCAAATCTTTCTTTAGAAGACGATAGTCTTCTAACTTTTTTTTTAATTATTATTTTTCAAGGAGTTTATTTATGGCATTAATTTTAATAAGAGCAATGAATAAAAAAAAGGCTTTAAATGTTTTGGCAGATTTAGAAAGACATGCAAAGTTAAATATTGTGGGCAAACCTAAAATTGTTTCACAGGAAAAAGTTTATGATGTAACAAAAAGAGTTATTAGACAGAAGCCTCGTGATGACATTAAAGTTCCTGTTTTAGTTCAGGTACAGGAAGACACTACTGTCAGTATAATAAATATTAAAAAAACACATCCTCCGGCACATGTAATAGTAATCAGTGAAGAATATCCTGAATATGAAGGATTGTTTAAAGAATTTAAAAAAGCAAAAGTATTCGATGGTTATTATTCATCTAAAAAGAATAAAGAAAAGAGAAAAAAATAGAAAAATAGTTTATTTACGTTTTATACGTGCTATATCTCCAATTGTTGCTTCTCTAAAACGTTTAGCATCTTGGAATTCTCTTTCATCACTTTCTATTTTTTCAATAATTTCTATATTTAATGTTTTTTCCAGTTTTTTAGCAATTTTTTCATCAGGAACCATTTTTCCATTTTCAATTTTATGTAGCACTGATTCTTTTTCGTATATTTTTTCTCCAAGCTGCTTTTGGGTCAG